>NZ_JBKKKY020000016.1:0-53162 GCF_046613545.2 Aphanothece microscopica RSMan92
GATGTGGTGGTAGGCGGCCACGCCCATCGTGCCGGCGATGGCGAGGGCCCCCAGGGGGGTGAGCAGGCCCAGGATCAGCAGCCAGCTGCCCACCACCTCCGAGAGGCCGGCCACCCAGGCGAGCACGAGGGGAAAGGGCAGATGCAGGGACGCCACATAGGTGTCGGCGAAGGCCTGGGGATCGGCGAGCTTGTCCTGGCCGTGGTGGATCATCATCAGGCCGATCGCCACGCGCAGGATCAGCAGGCCGGCGTCGGCGAAGACACCACGCCCCAGCAGGTAGCGCTGCAGCCCGTTGCGGACGGCGGGGCGCAGCACCAGGGTGGTGAGCGGGCCGGGGGCGGGGGGCAGAGCGCCGCTGCGGGCGGCCTCAAGGTCGGAGCGGTTCAGGCGCAGGAACCACAGGGCCAGGCAGGCCGCGGTGAAGCCGCCGAGACCTTCCAGCAGTTGAAGGGTGGACATGGAGCGTGCACGCAGGCAGGGATGGCAAGACTCTGGCAATCCACGTAACGGAACGTGAAGGCGCCATGGCAGGCCGCCCGCCACCCCTGGCAGGTCCCCGTTGCCCGCGGGGACCTGCCACAGTGTTCACACTTCTTAATGCCGTCATGACCGTCGGGGAGCTCTTTCTGGAGTCGGTGTCCACCGGGGTGATCACGCCCGCGGAGCTGAGCTGGGTGGCCGGGCGTCAGCACCTCTTCTCCAGGGTGGAGGAGGCCGCGGCGGTTCGGCTGGGGCGCCTGCTGGATCAGGGGGTGATTCAGCTCGGCTGCCGGCTGGGCGTGCCCCGGGTGGCCTCTGGGGCCTCCATGGCCTCCGGCGAGGGCGCCAGGAAGCGCGCCGCGTAGCGCCGACCCCGCTCCAGGAAGTCCTCGCCGAAGAGCTCGCCGAACTGGTCTTCCACCCCTCCGAAGGCCCGTCGCATCCGCTCCCGTCCCAGCGCCAGGAACTGCCCGGCGGACTGGGCATAAAACGACCGGGCGGCCGCGGCATCGCCGTTCTTGAAGGCCGCGATGTACAGCCCGCGCACCGCATCGAGCCAGGGGACGACGCTGGGGTCGAAGTCGACCACGGCCCCATCGGGCCAGCGGATCTGCTTGCTCACCATGAACCCCATCACGGTCTTCATGCAGGCGCGGGTCCGCTCCACCCCGAGATGGCCGTCGAGTTTGCGGCGGAAGGCCCACTGCACGCAGCCGTTGGTCACCTCTAATGCCCGCAGCAGGGCGACCGCCTCGAGCTGGTCGGCAGGCAGGGTGCGCCACTGCTCGAAGGCCCGCTGCACCTCTTCGGTGAAGCGCTCCGGATCGGCGTCCAGATACTCCTCGAGATCGGGGACGTCCCGAAGGCGTGCCCACACGACCGCGCCGGCGCTCGAGCTGTCGGTGGTCGGGCTGGCGGTGGCCAGGTTGTTGGTGGCCAGGTTGTCAGGGGAGTCCGGGGCCATCGTCGACGCGGGTTCAGGAACCAGCCTGGAATCCTCCCGCTTTCCCATGGCCGGCTCCGGATCGCCCCGGATCCCCCAACTGCTGTTACAGTTCCTTCACATTCCGCAACTAAGCGAAATCATGTCCGACTCCACCTCCCGCTTCGGCTTCGTGGCCTTCGCCGAAACCTGGAATGGCCGCCTGGCCATGCTCGGCTTCGTGATCGGTCTCGCCACCGAGCTGCTCACCGGTCAGGGCATCCTGGGTCAGATCGGCCTCGGCTGATCGCCCCCGGCACCCCGCCGGGCGGTGCCGTCGTTCCCGGGAACCAGGCCATGTCCGCCTCACTCGCCTTTGTCCTGGCTCCCCACGATCACCTTCCCCCCGACGGCCCCGCCGTCTGGGGGGATCTGCTGCAGGCGCAGAGCCAGGGAATCCGCGAGGCCCAGGCTCTGCGCCTCTTTGATGTTGCGCCATCCCTGGTGGCTGCGCTGCCCGGACTCGGCTTCGAAGGAACCGTTCCGGCCGGGCTGCAGGGCCAGGAGCGCTGCCGGCTGATCTGCGACGCCGCCATTCCCCGCTTCGCCGTCGACTCCCTCTGGCTGGCGGCCTACGCGGTGTCCTGCGATGACCCGCAGCAGGTACATGCCGTGGATCGCTTTCCCCTGCGGGAGGCGCACAACGAAGCCTGCTGGTTCTATCCCACCGACGATGGCACCTACCTCTCCTGGCAGAACGCCCGTCAGCTGACGCTCGGGCCTGGCACCCTGGCCGACCCCGCTGTGCCGGCCGCCCCTGAGGACTACCGGCGCAGTGATGTGCACGTGCTGTGGTCGCTGATGGCTGACGACCCTGATCTCACCTGTGTGGGCATCACCTGGAAGGGCGTGCGCATCGCCTGGCCGGAGCTGGATGTCCAGCCGGCGGCCATCGCCACCTGGCGGGCCTTCGAGGTGGTCAGCAGTGCATCCCCCAGCTACCGCCCCCTCGCGCTCCACACCGTCCACCCGGCCTGAGGGACGGCCGGCCGGCCGGGTGGGCCGGTTCAGGAGGCCTTCTGATACAGCGCCTCCAGCCGTTCCCGGTTGAGGTCGACGTAGAGCAGGGCTTCGCCCGGTTCGGGGGCTTCGGGATGGCGGCGGGTCCGCCGGGCTGCCGGGGCTGGGGTGACGAAACCCTGGCGCATCAGGGAGAAGGCCCCGCAGAGGATCACAGCGAACGCCGCGACATAGAGAACGGAAAACAGCACAGCGGGCCCCGCAACGGCCACCAACCTAATGTAAAGAAGTGTTAAACGTGGCTGGCGCTGGCGTCCCCGGGGAGGCTGAGGCCAGCCATCCGGCGTCGTGACACCAGCAGCACCAGGCTGCGGCTTTCCAGGGGAAGACCTGTGGGCTTCCAGGCCTGAGGCTGTTGCGGCAGGTCCTGGCCAGGGGGCAGCGCCGTGTCGAGCACCCGCAGCCATCCCGAGGTGGAGACGGGCAGGTCGAAGTGCACCGCCTTGCTGTAGGCGTTCATGGCGCACCACAGCAGGGGACCCTGCACGTTGTCGTTGATGCTCCAGGCCAGGGTGTGGGACCAGCTGGCCCAGTCCGGTCGGGCGATCTCCACGCCGTGCCACTGGCGCCAGAGATGGGTGGGATCCTCCTGGCGTCGCTGGGGGCGCTCCGGCAGCGGCACTTCCGGATTGAGCAGGTCGAGCAGATGGGCGCGCAGGGCCAGCAGCCGCTGAAGGAACGTGCGCAGGGCGAGGTCGTCGCCATCGGGTTGCCAGTGCATCCAGCCGAGCGGGTTGTTCTGGCACCAGGTGTTGTTGTTCCCCCCCTGGCTGCGCCGCACCTCGTCGCCCATCAGCAGCATCGGCACGCCGGGAGCCAGCAGCAGGGTGCTGAGCAGGTTGCGCAGCTGGCGCTGCCGCAGGGCCGTCACCGCATGGTCGTTGCAGGGCCCCTCCACCCCGTGGTTCCAGCTGTTGTTGTGGTTGTCCCCGTCGCGGTTGTCCTCGCCGTTGGCCAGGTTGTGCTTGCCGTTGAAGCTCACCAGATCGGCCAGGGTGAAGCCGTCATGGGCGGTCAGAAACGTGATGGCCTGACCGGGATGGACCGGCACGTGGTGGTAGAGGTCGGGGCTGCCGCTCAGGCGCTGTCCCAGGGACCACACGCACTTCTCATCCCCCTTCCAGAAGCGGCGCAGGTCATCGCGGAAACGGCCGTTCCAGGTGGCGATCCGCCGGGCCGGAAAGTCGGCGAGTTTGTAGAGACCGCCACAGTCCCAGGGTTCGCTGATCAGTTTCAGATCGGCGAGATCCGGGTCGGCCTCGATGGCCTCGAACAGGGGTGGGTCGTCGAGCGGCGTCAGGCCGTCCCCCCGACTCAGGGCGATGCCCAGATCGAAGCGGAAGCCGTCCACCCCCAGTTCGATGGCCCAGCAGCGCAGGGATTCGAGGATCAGCCGCCGCACCAGGGGACGGTTGGCGGCGATTGTGTTGCCGCAGCCGCTCACATCCAGGTAGTCCCCAAGGGCGTTCTGCTGGTAATAGAGGCGATCGCAGAACCCCCGCCAGCTGAGGGTGGGCCCTTGCCGGTTGCCTTCGCTGGTGTGGTTGTAGACCACATCGAGCAGCACCTCGATGCCCGCCTGGTGGCAGGCCGTGACCAGCTGGCGCACCTGGGCCCGGGCCGTGAGGGGGTCGTCGCCCAGCAGGTAGTCGGGATGGGGGGCCATCCAGCTGAGCGGGCTGTAACCCCAGTGGTTGCGGCGCCCCGCCGGGGCGTCGCTGGGGTCGAAGGCCATCACCGGCAGCAGCTCGATGGCTGTGATGCCCAGCTGCTGCAGGTAGGGCAGGCTGTCGATCAGGCCCAGCAGGCTGCCCTGCCGGTGGGAGGGCACCGGACACCCCGGTCCCTGGGTGAATCCGGCCACGTGCAGCTCGTAGATCACGCTGCGCTGCCAGCTGTGGCGTGGACGGGGCGCGGCGCTGAAGTCGAACGACTCCCGCTCGGTCACCACCCCCTTGAGGCAGCGGGCGGCGTTGGGGACACTGCCCACCGCTGCGTCGCGGCTGTAACCCCGCCAGCCTGCGATGGCACGGGCGCAGGGATCGAGCAGCACCTTCGAGGGGGCGAAGCTGTGCCCCCCCGGCTGCAGCGGTCCGAACACCCGGTAGCCGTAGCAGGCCCCCAGCCCGATCCCCTCCACCTCCACGTGCCAGTGGTCGGCCGAGCGGTGCCGCTGATCCAGCTCCACCACCATGGAGGGCTCCGTGGCTTCGCCATGGGGGAACAGCAGCAGCTCCACCCGCGTGGCCAGCGGCGCCACCACCGAGAAGTTCACCCCCCGGGCCGTGGTGCTCGCCCCGAGCGGCCCGGGCCTGCCGCGCTGGATCCGGAAGGGGCCGGTCCCGAGGGGAGGGGCAGCCGCCGCAGGCGCCGGGGTGGAAGGGGCAGACAACGGGGCAGGCCAGTGCGACCCACAAACTAGGCAGAGGATCGGAACCAGGCCCGGTGTCAGTGCAAGCTCCCCCTCCGGAACCGGGTCGTCCCCCCCAGCTGGTCCTCCCCGGCCTCTGGTTGTTCGCCCCCAGCCGGGACACTCAGGGGGGCAGCAGCTGGTTGCTGGAGGCCGCCCACAGCGGGCTGGCCGGGGATCTGCTGGTGGACTGCCCCGGCTACAGCCAGGCCAACCTCGACTGGTTGCGGGCCCGCCCCCTCGGCGGCACGGTGGTGATGACCAGCCGTGAGGGTCATGGCCGCTGCCGGCGGCTCCAGGAGGCGATCGGCTGGGACGTGCTGGTGCAGGAGCAGGAGGCCTACCTGCTGCCCGGGGTGAGCGGCCTCCGCCGCTTCGGCGCCGAGTCCCGGCTGGCGCCGGGGGTGGCCCTGCTGTGGACCCCGGGGCCGACGCCGGGCGCCGCCGTGCTCCATGTGGCCGGCCCCACCCTGAACGTGCTGTTCTGTGGACGTCTGCTGCTGCCCGTGGGGCCGGGGGCGCTGGCGCCGCTGCGCACCGCCCGCACCTTCCACTGGCCGCGTCAGTTGCGGAGCCTGGCGCGGCTGCGCCGCTGGCTTCCGGAAGGCTCGCCCCACTGGATCGCCTGTGGGGGCGGGCTGGGGGCGCTGCGGGGCCAGAAGCTGGTCGCCGGCGGGGCGGCGCTGCTGGCCGGTCTGGATCTGGAGGAGGGCCTCAACGTCCCCGCGGGTCCCCTCGGCGCCCGGCGGGAGGGATAGTTCGGTGCGGATTTCGCCAATCGAGCACCAAAACCGTTGCGGCATCCTGCTTCTCGGTTGCGGCAATCGAATGGGCCCCATACCATTGGCGCGCTTGACCCGTAGACGGTTGGGGATGTCCGACCCGCCTCCCCAGATCGCCTGTCAGACCGCCACCCACCCGACCGCCACCCAGAGGCTTAACCCGTCCCATGAACAAAGCTGACCTCGTCAACCTTGTGGCTGCTCGCACCGAGCTGACCAAGACCGAAGTGTCCCAGGTCGTCGATGCCGCCATCGACACCATCATTGATTCCGTGGTGGAGGGCAAGAAAGTGTCGATCCTCGGTTTCGGATCGTTCGAGCCCCGGGAGCGTTCCGCCCGCCAGGGACTCAACCCGAAGACCGGCGAGAAGATCAAGATCCCGGCGAAGCGGGTGCCCGCCTTCACCGCCGGCAAGATGTTCAAGGATCGCGTGCAGGGCTGAGGCCACGCCGAGCCTCCCTGGCCATCCTGTCCGGCAGCCGAGGGCTGCCGGGTTTCTGCGGCGGCCCGTCGGGCCGCCTTTTTCGTGCCCTTCTCTCCCTTCTCTGCGGCCCATTTGAGTCGCCCATCTGCGTCGCCCTTTATGGCGTCGTCTTCCGTGTGCTTCGTCTGCCCCGTCATGTCCAGGACCTGATCGCTGCCGGCGTGGCCGGGCGGGCCCGGGGCTACCGGGGGCGCTTCGCCCCGTCCCCCAGCGGGGCCCTGCACCGCGGCAACCTCCGCACTGCCCTGCTCAGCTGGCTGGAGGCGCGGCTGGCCGGAGGGGAGTGGCTGCTGCGGATCGATGACCTCGACACTCCGCGCAACCGTCCGGGGGCTGAGGAGGCGATCCTGGCCGACCTTCGCTGGCTCGGCCTCGACTGGGATGGCCCGGTGGTGCGCCAGAGCCGGCGACGCGGCCTCTACGCCACGGTGCTCACGGCCCTCAGACGGGCCGGCGACCTCTATCCCTGCCGCTGCAGCCGTCGGCTGCTGGCCGATGTGTCGGCCCCCCATGGCGCCTGGCCGGTCTATCCGGGCTTCTGCCGCGACAGCCAGCGCGGCTGGGGATGGCGGGACGGCCGTCTGCCCAGCTGGCGCCTGCGGCTCGACGCCGGATCCCTGACCTGGCCGGAGCGCACCGGTCCCGAGGGGAGGCTGGATGCAGAGCGCCAGGTGGGCGATGTGGTGCTCCGCCGCGCCGATGGGTTTCTGGCCTACCACCTCGCCACCGCTGTCGATGAGCTCAGCCTCGGCATCAGTGATGTGCTGCGGGGGGAGGACCTGTGGCGCTCCACGGCCGCCCAGGTCGCGGTGATGCGGCATCTGGGGGCCGAGCCCCCCCGTTACGCCCATGTGCCCCTGTGGCGGGAGCCGGGGACCGGCCGCCGGCTGAGCAAGCGCGACGGGGCCGAGGGGCTGGCGGGTTACCGCCAGCGGGGCCTGGATGCCCCGGGCGTGATCGGGGTCCTGGCGGCCAGCGCCGCCCTGGTGCCACCCGGATCCCGGCTGAGCGCGGCGGAGCTGGTGCAGAACCTGAGCCCCGGCGGCCTGCAGCGGGTGCTGAGCGGTGCCGGTGTAGTCGCCAACGCGGAGACGGCAATGGAAAGCCCGCAGGCTTAAGGAAGCTTTCGGGATCGGCGGCGGCAAATCCACCCAGACTGAACCCACTCCTCCCGCTTCACCCGAGCCCCTGCGATGAACTCCCTGGAAGGGCTGAACCGGGCCCGAGAAACCTGCCTGCCGGAGGCCCCGGCCCCCGGACCGCTCAACAAGCCGCTCAACAAGTCGGTCGCCAGGTCGGTCGCGGACGAGGTCTGCAGCCACTGCGGCGGCAGTGGCATCCTGCGCCTGGATGACCAGCGTTTCCGCACCTGTCTGGACTGTCTGGGACAGGGACGACGCGTGCGCCGAGCGTCCGCCACCACCACCGCCGAGGTGCTCAAGCTGGCCCGACCCGGTCTCAGCGGGTCGGCTTCTTCTTCTGCTGCCTGATGAAGAAGGCGGCTGTCGCGACCACCACGGCCAGGGGAACGGCCGTCAGCAGCAGCAGGATCACGGCTGTCCAGTCGGTGTACATCGCCGCCAAGCATTGCTCTGCCATCATCCCAGCCCGCATCCCCGGCGGCCCCACCGCGTGGCTCGGCTCGTGGTTCGCGCCCACGGCCCTCATGCTTGCCCTGCTGGTGTCAGCCATGCCGGTGGGGCCTGCCGCGGCCGATGTCGTCTTCGACGACTGCCACCCCACGGCGGACGGCGGGGTCACCTGCGACACCCACCCCACCGGGGACACCCTGATGGATGACGTGGATGCCCGCTTCGGCCTGTTCAACGAGGCCAGTCCCGGCTGGAACGAGTTCGAACCCTTCGATGACGAAGGCTTCGGCGGGAATGGCGACTGAGCCTGGCCCGCCCTCAGCGCTGACAGCGCCGGGAAACGCTGCTAGCCCCGGTGTGGCGATCAGGGCCGACCATGGCAGCGACGATCCCTCTTCCTGAGCCCACCGCCGAGCTGCCGCTCGAGGCGGTGGAGCGCACCAGCCGGCTGATCCGCCAGCAGCGCGGTCGCGCCGATGCCCTGATCGAGGTGCTGCATCAGGTGCAGGAGCTCTACGGCCATCTGCCCCCGGCTGCCCTGGCCCAGGTGGCGCGGGAGCTGAGGCTGCCGCTCTCGCGGGTGCAGGGGGTGGCCAGCTTCTACCACCTGTTCCGCCTGGAGGCGCCCACCGCCCACCGCTGCGCCGTGTGCCTGGGCACGGCCTGCTTCGTGAAGGGCGGCGCCGAACTGGCGGAGCGGCTGGAGCGGCGCCTCGGCCTGAAGCTCGACGACGCTGCCGGCAACGGCACCTGGGCCCTGGAGCATGTGAGCTGCCTGGGGGCCTGCGGCCAGGCACCGGTACTGGTGGTGGACGGCCAGCTGGAGCCCAGGCTGCCGGTGGACGATCCCGCCGCCCTGGAGGCCCGCCTCGAGGCCCTCGGCCTGGCCGCCGGCGATCCCGTGGGGGCAGGGCGCTGATGACCGGCCCCACCCCGCTGCAACTGCGCTGCTGCGGCGCCAGCGGCTGCCGCTCCGCCGGCTCCGAGGCCCTGCGCTTGGCGCTGCTGGCCGCCCGCGACCAGCTGGGCGGCGCCGCCGAATCGGTGACGATCAAGCCGGTGGGCTGCCTGCGGCTGTGCGGCCGCGGCCCCCTGGTGGCCCTCGATCGCACTGGTGAGATCGGCGAGCCCGGCGAGGGGCCAGGCTCCGGCAGCACCGAGCTCTATGCCGATCTCACCCCCGAGCAGGCGTCCACCCTGCTGGAGGTGGCCACTGGCCTGGGCGCCGGTCGCGCCGATGGGCTGGCCGGCCAGCGGCTCGAGGCCGCCCACCCCTTCTTCGCGCTGCAGAAGGCGGTGGTGCTGGAGGGCTGCGGCGTGGTGAACCCCGAGTCGATCGACGACGCCCTGGCCCACGGCTCCTACGCCCAGCTCAGGCGGGTGCTGCTGGAGTGCTCCCCCGAGCAGGTGCGCGACCAGGTGAAGCGCAGCGGCCTGCGGGGCCGCGGCGGCGCCGGCTACCCCACCGGCCTGAAGTGGGACACCGTGGCCCTGCAGCCCCCCGGGCCCCGCACGGTGGTGTGCAACGCCGACGAGGGGGACCCCGGCGCCTTCATGGACCGCAGCGTGCTGGAGAGCGATCCCCACCGGCTGATCGAGGGCATGGCGATCGCCGCCTTTGCGGTGGGGGCCGAGCATGGCTACGTGTACGTGCGGGCGGAATACCCGCTGGCGATCGAGCGCCTGCGGCTCGCCCTGAAGCAGGCCCGCGCCAAGGGGCTGCTGGGGGTGGGCATCGCCGGCAGCCGCTTCAACCTGCGCCTGGAGGTGCGGGTGGGGGCCGGTGCCTACGTGTGCGGCGAGGAAACGGCGCTGCTGGCCTCGATCCAGGGGCAGCGCGGCACGCCGCGGCCGCGGCCGCCCTTCCCCGCCCAGGTGGGTCTGTGGGGAGCGCCCACCCTGATCAACAACGTGGAGACCCTGGCCGCGATTCCAGCGATCCTGCGCGAAGGGGGCGACTGGTACGCCGCCATGGGCACCGAGGGCAGCAAGGGCACCAAGGTGTTCGCCCTCTCCGGGGCGGTGGAGCGCACCGGGCTGGTGGAGGTGCCGATGGGCACCAGCCTGCGCACGGTGGTGCAGACCATCGGTGGCGGTGTGCCCGGCGGCGAGGGCCCCGACGCCGGCGTGAAGGCGGTGCAGACCGGCGGCCCTTCGGGGGGATGCATCCCCGCCCACCTGCTCGACACGCCCGTGGACTACGAGAGCCTCAGGGCCCTGGGCTCGATGATGGGTTCGGGCGGGCTGGTGGTGATGGGCGAGCGCACCGCCATGCCGGAGGTGGCGCGCCACTTCATGCGCTTCAGCGTGAACGAGAGCTGCGGCAAGTGCGTGCCCTGCCGCGCCGGCACCGTGCAGCTGCTGCAGCTCCTGGATCGCTTCGTGGAACGGCGGGCGTCGCTGGAGGATCTGCGGCGGCTCGAGGAGCTCTGCCGGATGGTGGGCGCCACCAGCCTCTGCGGCCTGGGCCAGGCGGCGCCCAACCCGGTGCTCAGCACCCTGCGCTACTTCCGCCAGGAGTACCAGGCGGCCTGCCGGGAACCGGCCCAGTGCGAACCGCTCGATGCCTGCCTGCTGCAGGAGGTGAGCCCATGAGCGTGCACACCCTCACGGTGGATGGGGTGGAGGTGGCCGTGCCCGATGGCGCCAGCCTTCTCGATGCGGTGCGGGCTGCCGGCGCCAGCCTGCCCACCCTCTGCCACCTGGATGGCCTCAGCCCGGTCGGCGCCTGCCGGCTCTGCCTGGTGGAGCTGGAGGGCAGCGGCCGGCTGCAGCCGGCCTGCGCCACCGCCGCCAGCGAGGGCCTGGCGGTGCTCACCAACACCCCCCAGCTGCAGGAGTGGCGGCGGATGGCGGTGGAGCTGTTCTTCGCCGAGGGCAACCATGTGTGCGCCTTCTGCGTGGCCAACGGCGCCTGCGAGCTGCAGGACGTGGCGGTGGCGGTGGGGATGGACCACTCCCGCTTCCCTTACCAGTACCCCCACCGTCGGGTGGACGCCTCCCATCCCCAGTTCGCGATCGATCACCACCGCTGCATCCTCTGCACCCGCTGTGTGCGGGTGTGCGACGAGATCGAGGGGGCCCACGTGTGGGACGTGGCCAACCGCGGCGCCGACTGCTCGATCATCGCCGGGCTGGATCAGCCCTGGGGCGAGGTGGCGGCCTGCACCTCCTGCGGCAAGTGCGTGGACGTGTGCCCCACCGGCGCCATCTTCCGCAAGGACGACACCACCGCCGAGAAGGAGGCGCACCGCGAGCGGCCCCGGCTGCTGCGCAGCGCCCGCGAGCAGCACCAATGGCAGAACCAGTGACCATGAGCACCCAGGCACCCAGGCTGCGTTTCGCCACCGTGTGGCTGGCCGGCTGCAGCGGCTGCCACATGTCGTTTCTCGATCTCGACGAGTGGCTGTTCGAGCTGGCCGCCCATGTGGACGTGGTGTTCTCGCCGGTGGCCAGCGACGTGAAGGAGTTTCCCGAGGGGGTGGACGTGTGCCTGGTGGAGGGGGCGGTGGCCAACGCCGACAACCTCGCGCTGGCCCTGCAGCTGCGCCAGCGCACGCGGCTGGTGGTGTCGTTCGGCGACTGCGCCGTGAGCGGCAACGTGCCGGCCCTGCGCAACCTCTGGAGCGGCGTGGATGGCGGCAGCCGCCAGAGCGTGCTGGATCGGGGCTACCTGGAGCTGGCCGACACCGGCGCCCAGCATCCCCATGCGCCGGGGATCGTGCCGGAGCTGCTGGAGCGGGTGCGGCCGCTGCACGAGGTGATCCCGGTGGATCTGTATCTGCCCGGCTGTCCGCCGAGTGCGGAGCGCATCCGCGCCGCCATCGAACCGCTGCTCCGCGGCGAGACGCCGGCGATGGAAGGCACGGCGATGTTGAAGTTCGGCTAGCTGCCAGCAGGACCCACCCCATGACCCGCACGATCACGATCGACCCGGTGACCCGCATCGAGGGGCACGCCAAGATCACCCTGCACCTCGATGAAGCGGGCCGGCTGGCTGATGCCCGCTTCCACGTGGTGGAGTACCGCGGCTTCGAAACCTTCTGCGAGGGCCGGCCGTTCACCGAGATGGCAGGGATCACGGCGCGGATCTGCGGCATCTGCCCGGTGAGCCACCTGCTGGCCGCGGCGAAGACGGGCGACAAGCTGCTGGCGGTGCAGCCGCCGCCGGCGGCCCGCCAGCTGCGGCGGCTGCTCAACCTGGCCCAGCTGTGCCAGAGCCATGCCCTCTCGTTCTTTCATCTGAGCAGCCCTGATTTCCTGCTGGGCTGGGAGAGCGATCCGGCCAAACGCAATGTGTTCGGGCTGATGGCGGCCGATCCGGATCTGGCCCGGGCCGGCATCCGCCTGCGCCAGTTCGGCCAGCAGGTGCTGGAGCTGCTGGGGGGCCGCAAGATCCATTCGGCCTGGGCCGTGCCCGGCGGCGTGCGCACGCCCCTGAGCGCCGAGGCCAGGGCGTGGATCCTGGAGCGGCTGCCGGAGGCGAAGGCCACCACGGCCAAGGCGCTGGAGATCTACAAGCGGCTGCTGGATGGGCCGCTGCAGCGGGAGCAGGGCAGCTTCGGCGATTTCCCCTCCCTGTTCATGGGCCTGGTGGGGCCGGGCGGCCGCTGGGAGTGCATCGACGGTCTGATCCGCTTCACGGACAGCACCGGAGCGGTGGTGGCCGATGGCCTCAGCGAAGACGACTACGCCAGCTTCCTGGGCGAGGCGGTGGAGAGCTGGAGCTACCTGAAGTTTCCGTTTTACAAACCCCTGGGCTATCCCGGGGGGATCTACCGGGTGGGGCCCCTGGCGCGGCTGAACGTGTGCGAGGCGATCGGCACGGAATGGGCCGATCGGGAGCTGCAGGAGTTCCGCCAGCGCACCGGCACCGTGGAGAGCAGTGGCCGCATCGTGACCTCCTCGTTTGCCTATCACCACGCCCGGCTGGTGGAGATCGTGGCCTGCCTGGAGGGGATCGAGCAGCTGGTGGTGGACGACAGCCTGATGCGTGGTCGCATCCGCGCCCGCGCCTCCCTCAATGCGAATGAGGCGGTGGGGGTGAGCGAGGCGCCACGGGGCACCCTGTTTCACCACTACCGGGTGGACGACGACGGCCTGATCACCCGCGTGAACCTGATCATCGCCACGGGCCAGAACAACCTGGCGATGAACCGCACCGTGGCCCAGATTGCGCGGGAATTCATCCCCGAACCGGTGGCCGAGGGGGCCGAGATCCCCGAGCCGCTGCTGAACCGGGTGGAGGCGGGCATCCGCTGTTTTGATCCGTGCCTCTCCTGCAGCACCCATGCGGCGGGTCAGATGCCATTGCACGTGGAGCTGCGCGATGCTGCAGGGGGGCTGGTGGCGGAACGGCTGCGGGGGTGATGGGGCTGGCGTGTTGCCTTGGTTTGAACGGTTTCTGCTGATGCGCATCAACTCCAGGACTCCGACGCGCTTGTTTGAGAGCCATTGCTGCGAAAGGGGTCTCGGGTGATGTCCTCTGACGTGTGGGCGCTCATGCCGCTGGCTCGAGAGGATTCCTGTGTCAGGAGGATCAGCCCAGATGGCGTTAGGCAAGGTGGCTTTGTTTCGCGCGCTTTCTCTGCTCTAAAGTCATGCTTGTTCGATATTTGCCATCATGGCCGAACCTTCGGAACTTAACGATGAACCCTCGCAGGAGGATCTAGCCATCAAAAATCAATCCCTGGCTGCCAGGTTGCAGATAGCCGTTGCTATAATGGTTCCATTTTTTGGCGTAGTGAATACATGGCAATCTCAGTATCTCCAAACACAGCTGCAGCAGGTGAGGCAAGAAGCGGAAAGAAAGCAGCAGTTTGCAGGCAGCATACAATCACAGTTGGATAATCTCACGGGCAAGGATCCCACAAAGGCCAAGGTGGCACTGGCGAGTCTTTATACTCTTGCGAAAGAGGAGGGCGACAAGACAATACTCTTTACCATCGCGATTGTAAGCCAAAATGAAGAATTGAAGAAGACAATAGCGTCATTGGTCGCGGATGACAGCGCCGCGTCGCAAGAATTTAAAGACAAACTTATTTCTAAGCTCGGAAGAATCGTTGACGTCCATGGCCGCACGTCATCAGCGTCTGATTCGAGGCCTCAGAATGATCTCTCCACTGAGAAGCAGCTGCTTGAGCAGTTGACACAGGACAAGAAGAATCTAAGTGGTTGGATGTACTTGGGCAAATCGGCGGCCGGTGGTAATCAGCTTGGCTCAGACAAGACGGTGACGAGCAGCCGGGTTCCAGGGAAGAATGAAGAGATCACGCTCCAGACAGCCTGTAACCTGAGGGAAACCGCGCCAACTGGAAGGGCGCTCGGCAGCATCAAGGGTATTGTCAGTAAAGGCACTAAGGCCAGGGTGCAAGAAATAAAAAGAAAAACCCTTGATGGGTCAAGTGAAGCGGTATGGGGCAGGGTTACCATCAGCGACTAGCTCAACCCACAAGGCCCAACGGGCCCCTTGAGTGGATAGGCCGCCATCGAGTCTCTGAACGCGTTCTGCACTCCCTTTCTGCCACTCAGGGCAGCGTTGAGAGTAGAGGTCACGATCGGGCATCAGCCATCGGTGGTCCCATTCCTTGGGATTCCAGCCTCAGTGCCCGTGTGTAGCGGGGTGAATCCATCAGCAGCTGGACATTCTCAGCGGTGAAGGCGTCCCATGGCGCCGGCCAGGACTTCCCCGACCGGGAGGGCAAGTTCGTGATGGAAGCCGACGAGTCGCCGCTTCTGCTGGAGTCCGTGGAATCGGCGCTTGTGGGCGATCTGGATCTGCGTGGATTTCTAGGGCTTGATCCCGATGCTCGCAAGGGATACAAAATAGTGAGCATGGAAATGCACATCACGGGCGCTCTCAGTGAGGCTCAGGAGCGGGAAGTGATGGGGCTCGGTTGCACCTACTCTCCCGTCTTCAGCATGATGTCACCGGGTGTGCCGATCTCCGTGGACCTGGTGGCATGAGCAGCCACTGCAGCATCTGGCCTTGGCATGACGCCCGTGCTTCCTCGATCTCGGCAGGCCGTTCTGCCACCGCTGTGGGGGCTCCTGTTCGGGGGGCTGCCGCCCTGGCCCACCCCAGGCGCCGACCGATGTCGATCAGGGACTTCGATCAGGGGCTTCGTTGTTGCGATGCGTTCAACCATGCGGAAGCGAACCGGGCCTTCCGCCATGCCGTTCAGCTCGGTCCCAGCGGTGTCCTCAGCTCTTGGGGGGAGACCGGGGCCAGGGCAGCGTGTCTGCAGGCCCGCGCTCTCCGCGGCTCGCCGAGGATCGCGGAGGGCTGCATGCCGCCTGGGCCGACGGGCTGGGGGGCTGGTGCGGAGTGATCTGGAGGATCGGGACATCCGCACCCGCCAGGCGGAGGCACTGATGAAGCTCGCTTCTTGGCAGTACTGGAACAGGGATGGATCTCCCAACCATCCCGGGGCTCACCTCCTCTCCATCCATGCGGTCGAGAAGGTGCAGCCGGATCGGGCCGTGAAGGCCGCTGAACGACTGCTCGGTCACATCGACGTGCGGCTGGCCTGCCAGCACAAGGCGATCACGGCCTACGAACATGCGGTCCATGCCGAGGAGGCCTACATCCGCGAGGATCGGCCTGCCTGATCAGGCCGCCCTGGCCAGCAGGATGAGCCCGATGGGCAGCACAGCCGCCAACGGCTCATGCCGGGACAGGTGCGACGGAGTCAGCGCCAGTCATCGAGGATGAAGACATCGGGTCTGTTGTACCCAGGGTCGTTGGGCCTGTGCATGACGACACCGGGCATTTCTGTACGAAAACCTCGGGCAACCATGCACGCATGGGCAGCCTCATGGCTGGTGTTCACACCGGCCAGCAGACGCGTGAGCTTCCGGGATGCTCCATGACCTTCACACAGGGCGAGCAAGGTCTCGAACTGTTCGGCGGCCCGGGGACCGGAGCGCACGGCACCAAATTTGATATAGCAGACACCACGGCCGGCCTCGCTGCCGGCGCCGCAATGGCAGACCGCAAAGGCTGCCAGACCTGCCCCATCCCACAGCAGCACCGTATCGCCCAGTGCCTGGGCCTGAACGGCTTCGATCTCCCGTGAGAGATCCAGGCCTGGGTAGAGCGCATCCGTGAGGGCTGCACAGGCTTGGAGACAATCCAGGCGCTGCTGGGGGGTGAGCTGGGAGTAGGTGGTCCCAGGCATGTCCGAGCCATCCATCTGGATCGGCTTGGCCATGATGAAGGTCAGAAAGCGTGGATAAAATCCAAACTTTGCATACAGCGCATGGTGCTTGGGGCTGTTGGCAAAGGTGAACAGTCCGGCTTGCCGAATCTCCCATTGGTCAAACAGATCCATGACCGGCTCGATCAGGCCTTGGGCAATGCCTTGATTCCAGTGATCCGGGTGAACGGAGAGGGGCCCAAAGGTGCCCACGCTCCCCCAGCGACAGGCGATGTTGCAACCCACCAACGTTCCGTCCAGATCGGCTGCGAAGGCTGCTGTCGGGTCGAGCTTCCAACGGGGTTGGACGTAATTCGCATCGCCACCGAAATCTCTGGGCTCAGGCAATCCGACGAACGTGCCAAAGGCGAGGCGAAAGAGATCTTCAGCCTTGGCCAGCTCCTGCTGTTGAAGAAGTCGGATGGAAAGGTTCACGAGCGGAACGCTGCTGTCCTGGGATGGCAAAGCGTAGCGATAGCTGCTCGGGCACCAATGGCGACTCCGCAATCATCACAAAGAGTCATAGCCTTCCGTCTTGAGCGCAATCAACGCGCCCTGGTCTCGGTCTGCCAGGCCCTCGCCACCGGCGATGAAGGCTGGGCTCAGCCCTCTCCAGGCTCCCGAATGGATGCTCGAGTTGTTCGCGTCGATCGACGCGTTGGATGTTTCGGTGGGATCCGGATTTCTGGTCTTTGGCGGTGATGTGGTGATGCGGTTCGGGCCTGAAACCATCCAGGGCATCGAAGCTGTCAAGGATTTCCTTGAAGGATTTCTTTGTGAGATTGGATGCTCCCTTCGACACCCAGCACGTCGCAGATCGGCTGCTTGGCTGTGATCGTGCCTTCTCGATGCAGGGAAGCGCCATCCTCAGCACGAAGGGCGATCGCCAGGGGCAGGCCCTCAGGCCTCGCCATCCTGGGGATCTGGCCAGGGGATCCAGATGCAGCAGCAGGGCGTGATCGGCATCGGCAACCCCCTGCGCGGCGACGACGGCGTGGGCCCGCGCCTGGCTGAACAGGTCGGTGGCCGCAGCGTGCATCAGCTCACGCCGGAGCTGGCGGCTGAGCTGGCGCCGCTGCAGCGGGTGCTGTTCGTGGATGCCTGGCCTGTGCCCCCTGCTGCGGCAGCCAGGCCCCTGCCCCGGCTCGATCCGCTCACGAGCGCGTGCTCCCGTGGCCATGCCGGCATCAGCCATCACCTGGATCCCGCCCATCTCCTTGCGATCACGGCCGCCCTCTATGGCCGTGCCCCCCGCGCGGCCCTGCTGCGCGTGCCGGCCTACGCCTTCCAGCACGGCACGGAGTTCTCGCCGCCGCTGCTCGCTTCCCTGCCGGCGGCCCAGGAGCTGCTGCAGCAGTGGCTGCAGGAGGGGCGCGGCGATGCATGAGCTCAGCCTGATGGAAGCCGTGCGCCGGCAGGCCCTGGAGCAGGCCGAGCGTCACGGCGGCGGCCGCATCACCGCCATCACCCTGCGCATCGGCAGCCTGGCCGGCGTGGAACCCGAGGCCCTGGCCCTGGCCTTCGACGTGGTGATGGCCGGCACGGCCGCCGCCGGGGCACAGCTGCGGATCGAGCCGGTGGCGGCTGCCTGCTGGTGCGGCCCTTGCCAGGCTGAATTTCCTGCTCTGGATGGGCTGTGTGAGTGCCCTCGCTGCGGAGCCATCAGCCGCCAGCTGTTGCGCGGCCGTGAACTGCAGCTGGCCTCGCTCGATCTGGTGGATTCCTGATCCCGGGCTCAGCCCAGCGCCTGGGGATCCCACTGGTCCGGGGCGATCACGAACAGCAGATCTCCCGCCTCCAGGCGGGTGTCGCTCGGAGGGTTGCCCAGCGGCTGGCCCTGGCGGGTGATCGCCAGCACGGTCACCCCATGCTCGCGGCGAAGCCCGGAGCTGGCCACGCTGTGGCCCACCAGGGGAGAGTCGGGGGCGAGCCGCAGGGTGTGGGTCGCGAGGTCGGGCACGGCCACCCGCAGATCGGTGAGCGAGGTGGCCTGGGGGGCCAGGCTGCGGGTCATCCGGCGCCACTCGCCGCGCACCTCTCCCACCAGCCGGGTGATGTCCTCCCGGGGCACCAGCAGGCGGGCCAGCACCCGGGAGAACACCTCGATCGACACCTCCAGTTCATCGGCGATCACCTCGTCGGCGCCGAGGGCCAGCAGGGGCTCCACCTCCCGCAGGTAGCGGCTGCGCACCAGCAGGAAGGCGTCCGGGGCGAGGCGACGGGCCTGCTCCACGATGCGCCGGGTCGCCGCCGGATCGTCGATCACCACCACGATCGCCCGGGCACGATCGGCCTGGACCAGCGCGAGGATCGCAGGGTGGCCGGCATCGCCGAAATGGATCGGCTCGCCCTGCTCCAGGCCCTCCCGCACGATGGCGGCATTAACCTCCACCACGGCGTAGGGAACACCGCTGTGGCGGGCCGTGTGGGCCAGGTTGCGGCCGGTCACCCCGAAGCCCGCGATCACCACATGGCCCTCCAGGCCGGCCCCCTCCGGTTCCGCGGCAGGGGCCGGCAGGCGGCGCTGCAGCCGCACCAGCGGGGTGCGGCTGAGCAGGTCGGCGCAGCGGGGGGCCGCGGCCACCAGCAGGGGGGTGAGGATCATGCTCAGTACCGCCACATCGAGCACGATCTGCAGGATGTCGCCGCCGAGCAGCCCAGCTCCCACGCCGGCCTTGGTGGCCACCAGGGAGAACTCGCCCACCTGGCCCAGTGCCAGCCCCGCCAGCACCGCATGGCGCAGCGGCAAGCCCAGCAGCAGGGCCGAACCCGCCGCCACCAGCGGCTTCACCACGATCACCCCCAGGGTCAGCAGGGCCAGGGTCAGGGGGTGGGCGAGGAGATAGCCGATGTCGAGCAGCATGCCGATCGACACGAAGAAGAGGCTCATCAGCACGTCCCGGAACGGGAGCATCACCGCCACCGCCTGATGGGCGTACTCCGATTCCGAGAGGATGAAGCCCGCCAGAAAGGCGCCGAGGGCCAGGGAGAGCCCCATCGACTGGGTAAACAGGGCGATCCCCCCGCAGAGCATGAACACGCCCAGCAGAAAGGCCTCCGAACTGCGGGTGCGGGTGATGTGCTCCAGCACCCAGGGCACGGCCCAGCGGAAGGCGCCGATTCCGAACGCGGCCACGAGCAGCACCCGGGCCACCAGGGCGCCGAGGGCCGCCAGGCCGGAACCGCCACCTCCGGCCAGCAGGGGAGCCATCAGCATCACCGGCACCACGCCGATGTCCTGGTAGATCAGGGTGGCCAGCACCATCCGGCCGTGGGGTGTTTCGAGCTGGCCGCGCTCCTCGAGCATCCGCAGCACGATGGCCGTGCTGGAGAGGGCGATCACGAAGCCGATGTACAGGCTCTGGGCCGGCGGCAGGCCGAGCAGCAGCAGCGTGGCCGCCACCACCGCTGCGGTGCCGAAGAACTGGGCGGTGCCGCCGATGCTGAACTGGCGGCGCAGCCGGGTGACATCGGCGATCGAGATCTCCAGGCCGATCACGAACAGCAGCAGCACCACCCCGATCTCCGCCAGCAGCTCGATCTCGTGGGCGTTGCGGATCAGGCCGAGGGTGTCGGGCCCGGCCAGCACGCCCGCCAGCAGCAGGCCGATCGAGGAGGGCAGCCGCAGCCGGTGGCAGACCACGGCCGCCAGCACCGACAGGCCGAAGATCACGACGATGTCGAGCAGCAGACTCTGCATCTCGGCGGGCGTTTTCCGCTGCGTGGCACCCCGCCTTCGACGCTAGTCAGCCGGGGATGGCCTTCCTAGCCTGAGGCCCCGGGGACGCGCCGATGTGCACCGACTGCGGCTGCGCGCTTGACACGGCGGCCCCCGCCCCACCGGCCTCCCCGGCGCCCCGCACGCTGCACCTGGAGCTGGGTCAGGCCCTGCTGGCCCGCAACGACAGCCAGGCTGCCGGCCTGCGCCGGCGTTTCGCCGCGGCCGGCCTGCCGGTGGTGAATCTTCTCTCCTCGCCGGGCTCCGGCAAGACCGCCCTGCTCGAGAGCCTCGGCCGGCAGGAGCTGGGGAGAAGCCGGATCGGCGTGATCGTGGGGGATCTGGCCACCGATCACGATGCCCGGCGCCTCCAGGCCGCCGGGCTCGAGGCGGTGCAGATCACCACGGGCCAGGCCTGCCATCTGGAGGCGGCCATGGTGGAGCGGGCGCTGGGCGGGTTCGATCTGGCGGCCCTCGACCTCCTGGTGATCGAGAACGTGGGCAATCTGGTCTGCCCCGCCGCCTATGACCTGGGCGAGGGCCAGCGGCTGGTGATGCTGTCGGTGACCGAGGGCGAGGACAAGCCGCTCAAGTACCCCGCCAGCTTCGCCTCGGCCGACGTGGTGGTGATCAGCAAGCGCGACCTGGCGGATGCCGTGGGATTCGACCGCCGTCAGGTCCTCCGCCATCTCGAGCGGGTGGCCCCCGGGGCGCGGATCGTGGAGACCTCCGCCCGCACCGGCGAGGGCCTCGAGGAGCTGCTGGCCGTGATCGGGCTGCCCCAGGCGGGGTGAGCGCCTCTGCGGCTGGGGCTGCGGCCCGGCTGTGGCTGGACTGCCGCGGCGTGGTGCAGGGGGTGGGCTTCCGGCCGCTGGTGCATCGGCTGGCCGCGGAGCTGGCGCTGGCGGGCGCGGTGGAGAACGTGGCCGGCGGGGTGAGAGTGGAGCTCCAGGGGGAGCGGGGGGCCCTGGAGCGCTTTCTGGAGCGCCTGCCCCGGCAGCTCCAGCCGCCGGCGGCCCTGGAGCCCCTGCACCCGCTCTGGCTGGAGCCGATGCGGCCGGCCCCGCGCGGGCTGCGCATCGCCGCGGCCGCGGCGCGGCCGCTGGGCACCGGCCTGGTCGCCCCCGCCCTCGCCGCCGACCTGGCGCCCTGCCGCCGCTGCCTGGCCGAGCTGGAGGATCCGCTCAACCGGCGCTTCGGCTACCCCTTCATCAGCTGTTCGGCCTGCGGGCCCCGCTACAGCATCGCCACGGCGGAGCCCTACGCCCGCGCCCACACCACCCTGGCGGCCTTTCCGCTCTGTGCGGCCTGCCGGCGCGAATTCGAGGATCCCGGCGATCGCCGCTTCCACGCCGAGACGATCGGCTGCCCTGCGTGCGGCCCGCGGCTGCGGCTGTGGACCGGGGTGGACCCCGCCGAGCCTGCAGGGGTGGAGCCGATCGCCGCGGCGGCGGCGCTGCTGCGGCAGGGCCGCATCCTGGCCTTGCAGGGGGTCGGCGGCTTCCAGCTGCTGGTGGATGCCACCGATCCCGGCGCGGTCAGCCGCCTGCGGCGGCGCAAGCGGCGGCCCGACAAGCCCTTCGCCCTGCTGGTGGACGACCCGGCCGCCCTGGGGGACGTGGTGACGATCAGCCCCGAGGAGCTCGTGCAGCTGCGCAGCTCCGCCGCCCCGATCGTGCTGCTGCGACGCACGCCGCCAGGGGCGGGGAGGGAGGAGGCGTTCGCGGCCGTGGCGCCCGGCAGCCCCTGCCTGGGGGTGATGCTGCCGGCCTCGCCCCTGCATCTCCTGCTGGCCCGGGCGGTGGGGAGGCCGCTGGTGGCGACCAGCGGCAACCGCAGCGGCGAGCTGTTGCAGACCGATCCACGCCAGTCCCGCGCCTGGCTGGGGGATCTGGCCGATGCCGTGCTGGAGCACGACCGGCCGATCGCCCGACCCCTGGACGACTCGCTGCTCCAGCTGGTGGAGGGCCGTCCGAGGATGCTGCGCCGGGCACGGGGCTATGCCCCCACCGCTCTTGCCCTGCCCGCACCGCCCCCGCCGCAGCTGGAGGCGATCGCCCTGGGCGGGGATCTCAAAGCTGCCCCGGCGCTGCTGCGGGAGGGGCGGCTGTGGCTGGCTCCCCACCTCGGCGATCTGGCCGGAGCCCGCCAGCAGCAGCTCCTGGAGCGCTGGCTGCTGGAGCAGGCGGAGCAGCCCGGATCCGGCGGCCAGCGGCGGATCGTCTGCGACGCCCATCCCGGTTACGTCAGCCACCGGCTGGCCTGCGCCCAGGCCGTCCGGCAGGACGTCCGGCCCGTCCTCGTGCAGCACCACCGGGCCCATGGCCTGGCGGTGGCCGCGGAGCACGGCCTGCCGCTGCCGCTTCTGGTCTGGGCCTGCGATGGCCTTGGTTTTGCGGACGGGGCGGCTCACCGGCTCTGGGGCGGCGAGTTGCTGCTGCTGCACGCCGAGGGGGCGGAACGGCTGGCGGGCCTGCGACCCTTCCCGCTGCCCGGCGGGGAGCGGGCGATGCGCGAGCCCCGCCGGGTGGCGCTGGGGCTGCTGGTGGCGACGGGCTCCGCGGCCCTGCTGGAGCACCCCGGCGCCCGGGCCTGCCGCCGCAGCTTCGCGGCCGGGGAGTGGGAGCTGCTGGTGTCGGCGGTGCGGGCCGGCTGCCAGGCGCCGCTCAGTTCGGGGATGGGACGCCTGTTCGATGGGGTGGCCTCCCTGCTCGATGTCTGCCAGCACCAGAGCCATGAGGGCCAGGCGGGCCTGTGGCTGGAGGGGCTGGCGCGGCGGGCCACGGCCGCTGGCGGGGGGGCGCTGCCGCTTCCGCTGCGGGCTGCCCCGGGGCTGCCCCTGGGCTGGCTCGACTGGCAACCCCTGCTCGAAACCCTGCTGGAGGCCCTGCGGCAGGAGGACCGCCTCGGTGCGGCCCTGCCCGATCTGGCGGCCCGCTTCCACCACGCCCTGGCCACGGCGATGGCGACGACGGCGGCGGCGGCCGTGGCGGCAAGGGCGGAGCTGGCGGCCGTGGCGCCGTCCGGCACCCCGGTGGCCCTGGCTGGCGGCTGTTTCCAGAACGCCCTGCTGCTGGAGCTCACCGCCACCGCGCTGCGCCGCGTCGGGCTGGTGCCGTTCTGGGGCGAGCAGGTGCCGTGCCATGACGGCGGCCTGGCCCTGGGGCAACTCTGGGCACTTCTGGGCCGCGTTCCTATAACGAGATCAGCCGCGCCGGCAATCCCATGTGCCTGGCCACCGCGGGGTTGATCCTGGGGATCCGCAACGCCGACGACCCCCTCTGGCGCGCCGCGGAGGTGGACTTCGGCGGGGTGCGGCAGGAGGTGAGCCTTGCCTGTCTGCCGGAGGCGGTGGTGGGTGATCGGGTGCTGGTGCACGTGGGTCTCGCCCTCGCCCTGGTGCGTGACGGCGAAGGTGATGGCCACGGCCAGGGGCGTGGCCCTGGGATTGGGGAGCCGCCGGCATGACGGCCTCCGCCTCCTCCCCCGCCTCTGTCGCCGCCACCGATGCGGCGACCCTCACCCTCGACGGCAACGAGGCCGTGGCCCGGGTGGCCTATCGCCTCCACGAGGTGATCGCCATCTATCCGATCACGCCCGCCTCGCCGATGGGCGAGTGGGCCGATGCCTGGGCGGCGGAGGGGCGGCCCAACCTCTGGGGGGCGGTGCCCACGGTGGTGGAGATGCAGAGCGAGGCGGGGGCGGCCGGAGCGGTGCACGGAGCCCTCCAGGCCGGGGCGCTCACCACCACCTTCACGGCCTCCCAGGGATTGCTGCTGATGATCCCCAACCTCTACAAGCTGGCCGGGGAGCTGACGCCGGCGGTGCTGCACGTGGCGGCCCGCTCCCTGGCGGCCCAGGGGCTGTCGATCTTCGGCGACCACAGCGATGTGATGGCCACCCGCGGCAGCGGCTGCGCGATCCTCTGCTCCACCTCCGTGCAGGAGGCCGCCGACTGCGCCGCCATCGCCGCCCGGGCCAGCCTGCGCAGCCGCCTGCCCTATCTGCATGTCTTCGATGGCTTCCGCACCTCCCATGAGATCCAGAAGGTGCAGGCGATCGACGATGGGGTGCTGCGCCAGCTGATCCCCGAGGAGGCGGTCACGGCCCACCGCCGCCGCGCCCTCAGCCCCGAGCACCCGGTGGTGCGGGGCACCGCCCAGAACCCCGACGTCTACTTCCAGGCGCGGGAGTCGGTGAACCCCTACGTCGAGGCGGCCGCGGATCATCTGATCGAGGCGATGGACCGCTTCGCCGCGCTCACCGGCCGCCGCTACCGCCCCTGCGACTACGTCGGCCCGGCCGACGCCGAGCGGGTGATCGTGCTGATGGGCTCAGGCTGCGAGACAGCCCTGGAGGCGGCGGAGGCCCTCCAGGCCGCCGGCGAACGGGTGGGGGTGCTGAAGCTGCGGCTGTACCGGCCCTTCGCCTCCCGTCTGCTGGTGGAGGCCCTGCCGGCCAGCCTCCGGGCGGTGGCCGTGCTCGACCGCTGCAAGGAGCCCGGGGCCTCCGGGGAACCCCTCTACCTCGATGTGGTGGCGGCGGTGGCCGAGCTGTGGGGCGAGGTGCACGGCGCTGTGCCGCCGCCGCGGGTGCTGGGCGGCCGCTACGGGCTCTCCTCCAAGGAGTTCACCCCGGCGATGGTGAAGGCCGTGCTGGACCATCTCAAGCGGGCGATGGCCGGTCCCGGGGCCCTCAACCACTTCACCGTGGGCATCGACGATGACCTCACCCACCGCTCCCTGCCGGTGGAGGCCGGCTTCGTGACCGAACGCCCGCGGGCCGAATGCGGCGAGGTGCGGGCGGTGTTCTACGGCCTCGGCTCCGATGGCACCGTGGGGGCGAACAAGGCCGCGATCAAGATCATCGGGGAGGGCACCGATCTGTTCGCCCAGGGCTACTTCGTCTACGACTCGAAGAAATCGGGGTCGGTGACGGTGTCGCACCTGCGGTTCGGGCCGCGGCCGATCCGCTCCAGCTACCTGATCCAGCGCCCCACCTTCGTGGCCTGCCACCAGTGGGATTTTCTCGGCCGCTTCGACCTGCTGGCCGGCATCGAGCCGGGGGGCGTGCTGCTGCTGAACAGCCCCTTCGGCGCCGCGGAGACCTGGAGCCGGCTGCCGGAGCGGCTGCGCCAGCAGATCCGCCAGGCCGGCCTGGACGTGCACCAGATCAATGCCTACCGGGTGGCGCGCGAGGCCGGCATGGGGCCCCGCATCAACACGGTGATGCAGGCCTGCTTCTTCGCCCTCAGTGGGGTGCTGCCGCGGGACGAGGCGATCGGGCGCATCCGCGGCTCGATCCGCAAGACCTACGGGCGCAAGGGGGAGGCGGTGGTGGCGATGAACCTGGCCGCCCTCGACGCCAGCCTCGACCATCTGGAGCAGCTTGACTGGCGGGCCCTCGAGGCCCAGGCCGCCCCGCCGCCAGCTCCGGCCAGTGCCGAGCCCGGCCTGGCCGAGCGCCTGGAGGCTGCGCCGGCGTTCGTGCGCGAGGTGATCGGCCCGATGCTGGAGCGCCGGGGGGACCAGCTGCCGGTGAGCGCCCTGCCCTGCGACGGCACCTGGCCGGTGGGTACGGCCCGCTGGGAGAAGCGCAGCATCGCCGCGGAGGTGCCGGTGTGGGAGAGCGAGCTCTGCGTGCAGTGCGGCAAGTGCGTGATGGTGTGCCCCCACGCCGTGATCCGCGCCAAGGTGGCGCCGCCCGAGGCCTTCGAGCTCGCCCCGGAGGGCTTCCGCACCGCCGCCGCCCGGGACCACGCCTTCAGCGGCCAGACCTTCACCCTCCAGGTGGCCGCGGAGGACTGCACCGGCTGCGGCCTGTGTGTGGAGGTCTGCCCGGCCCGCGACCGCAGCGAGCCGCGGCGCAAGGCGATCAACATGGCCCCCCAGCGGCCGTTGCGCGAGCAGGCCCGGGGCCACTGGGACTTCTTCCTGCAGCTGCCCGAGACGCCGCGCGGCGATCTCGACCTGCGCAGGATCGGCCAGCAGCAGCTGCAGCAGCCCCTGTTCGAATTCTCCGGGGCCTGCGCCGGCTGCGGTGAGACCCCGTACCTCAAACTCGCCACCCAGCTGTTCGGCGACCGGATGCTGGTGGCCAATGCCACCGGCTGCAGCTCCATCTACGGCGGCAACCTCCCCACCACACCGTGGAGCGCCAACGCCGAGGGGCGTGGTCCTGCCTGGAGCAACTCCCTCTTCGAGGACAACGCCGAGTTCGGCTACGGCATGCGGGTGGCCCTGGATCAGCGCCGGGAGGCGGCCCTGACCGATCTGCACCGGCTGGCCTCGGCGTTGCCGCCGGAGCTGGTGGAGGCCATCGGCGGCGCCGATCAGGCCGATGAGGCGGGCCTCGTCGCCCAGCGGGAGCGGGTGGCGCAGCTCCGCCGCGAGCTTCAAGCCCTGCTGGAGGGCACCGCCCCGGGCCTGGGTCAGGACGACCAGGGGCGGGCGGCAGCCCATCGGCTGCTGGAGCAGGCCGATGGGCTGGTGAAGACGAGCGTCTGGCTGGTGGGGGGCGACGGCTGGGCCTACGACATCGGCTTCGGTGGGCTGGATCACGTGCTGGCCAGCGGCCGCGACGTGAACGTGCTGGTGCTCGACACCGAGGTGTACTCCAACACCGGGGGGCAGGCCTCCAAGGCCACCCCGCTGGGGGCGGTGGCGAAATTCGCCGCCTCGGGCAAGGGCTCCGCCAAGAAGGACCTGGGCCTGATGGCGATGACCTACGGCCACGTGTACGTGGCCAGCGTGGCGATGGGCGCCCGCGATGAACACACGATCCGGGCCTTCCTCGAGGCGGAGCGGTATCCGGGGCCCTCGCTGATCTTGGCCTACTCCCACTGCATCGCCCATGGCATCGCCATGGCCCAGGGGATGGAGCACCAGAAGCTGGCGGTGGAGTCGGGCCGCTGGCTGCTCTACCGCTACGACCCCCGCCGGGCGGAGCGGGGGGAGAGCCCCCTGCAGCTGGACAGCCCGGCGCCGCGTCGGTCGCTGGAGGAGGGGATGGCGTCGGAGAACCGGTTCCGGATGCTGCGCTACGGCCAGCCGGAGCGGGCCCGCGAACTCCTGCGCCGGGCCGAGGCCGAACGGGAGCGCCGCTGGGCCGCCTACCGGGCCCTGGCCCAGCCCCACCCCAGCCCCTCCAGTCCCACGCCGCCCGGTTCGAGCCCGCCATGAGCCCCGATCTCTCCACGACCTACCTGGGGCTGAGGCTGCGCACCCCGCTCGTGGTGGGGGCCGCCGGACCCCTCAGCGAGGACCTCGCCCACCTCGAGGCCCTCGAGCAGGCCGGCGCGGCCGCCATCGTGCTGCACTCCCTGTTCGAGGAGCAGATCGAGCGCGAGCAGCTGGATCTGCACTGGCACACCCACCAGGGGGCGGAGAGCTACGGCGAGGCGCTCAGTTACCTGCCCGAGGTGGCGGCCTTCCACGAAGGCCACGATCTCTACCTGCGTCAGATCGAGCAGGCCCGCCGGCGCCTGGGCATCCCCGTCATCGCCAGCCTGAATGGCACCAGCCCCGGCCGCTGGGTGGAGGCGGCCCGCCGCATCGAGGCGGCGGGGGCCCACGGGCTTGAGCTCAACATCCATTCCCTGCCGGTCGACCCCGACCTCTCCAGTGCCGCGATCGAGGCCCGGGTGGAGGAGATCGTGCGGGAGGTGCGGGCCGAGGTGGCCCTGCCGCTGGCGGTGAAGCTCGGCCCCTTCTTCACCAACTTCAGCGCCATGGCCCAGCGGGTGGCCCGGGCCGGCGCCCAGGGCCTGGTGCTGTTCAACCGCTTCTACCAGCCGGACATCGACATCGAGGAGATGGTGGTGCGTCCGAATCTGCTGCTGAGCACGCCCCATGACCTGCGCCTGCCCCTGCGCTGGGTGGCCCTGCTGCATGGCCGGGTGTCGCTCGACCTGGCCGGCAGCAGCGGCGTGCACCGGGGCACCGATGTGGTGCGGATGCTGATGGCCGGGGCCTGCGTCACCCAGGTTGTGGCGGCCCTGCTGCGCCATGGGCCCGCCCGGCTGGCGGGGCTCGAGGACGAGCTGGCCACCTGGCTGATGGAGCACGAGGTGGCCACGGTGGCCGAGCTGATCGGCTGCATGAGTCAGGAGCGTTGTCCCAATCCGGAGGAGTACGAGCGGGCCCAGTACATGCGGGCGATCCAGAGCTACCGGCGCGCCGATGCGGCGGCCGCCCCCGGCCCCTGGTGAGCCACGTCGCCGCGCTGGCGGCCCAGCTGCGGGCCACCCAGACCCGCCCCTGGACCCTGATGGAGGTGTGCGGCGGCCAGACCCACGCCATCGTGCGCTGGGGGATCGATCAGCTGCTGCCGGAGGGGCTGCGGCTGATCCATGGCCCCGGCTGTCCGGTGTGCGTCACCCCCGCCACCGTCCTGGACCAGGCCCAGGCCCTCGCCCGCCGGCCGGAGGTGATCCTCTGTTCCTACGGCGACATGCTGCGGGTGCCGGGCAGCGCCCCGGGCGAGGACCTGCTGGGGGTGCGGGCCGCGGGCGGGGACGTGCGCTTGCTGACCTCCCCCCTGCAGGCGCTCGCCCTGGCCCGCCGGGAACCCCACCGCCAGGTGGTCTTCCTGGCGGTGGGGTTCGAGACCACCGCCCCGGCCACGGCCCTGCTGGCGCTGCAGGCCGAAGCGCTCGGGCTGGGGAACCTCTCGCTGCTGGTGGCCCATGTGCGGGTGCCGCCGGCGATGGCCGCCATCCTGCGGGAGCCCGGCAACCAGGTGCAGGGGTTCCTGGCGGCCGGCCATGTGGGCTCGGTGATGGGTCTGGCGGAGCTCCAGCCCCTGGCGAGGGACCATGGCGTGCCCGTGGTGATGACGGGCTTTGCGCCCGAGGAGCTGATGGCGGGGCTGCTGCGCTGCGTCGCGATGCTGGAGGCCGGCACGGCCGGCGTGGCCAACGCCTATCCCAGCGTGGTGCGCGAGCAGGGCAACCCCGGGGCCCGCGCCCTGCTGGAGCGGGTGTTCCGGGTGGTGGATCAGCCCTGGCGCGGGCTGGGGGTGATCGCGGCCGGCGGGCTGGCCCTGCGGCCCGAGCTGGCCTGGCTCGACGCCCGGCAGCGCTTTGCTCTGGAGGCGTACTGCGGAACGCCGGCGGCCGTTGAGGACCCGTGCGCTGGGGAGCAGTGCTCTGAGGGCCCGTGCGCTGAGGCGCAGTGCATCGCCGGCCGGATCCTGCAGGGCCGCGCCCTGCCGTCCGACTGCCCCGCCTTCGGAGGGCGCTGCACTCCGGAGCATCCCCTCGGTGCGCCGATGGTGTCCAGCGAGGGGGCCTGCGCCGCCTATCACCGCTACCGGGCCGACAAGGCCCAGGCCCGACCCGCCATGGCCCCGGGAGGTGGGGGGTGAGCGAGCGGATTCAGCTGGCCCATGGCGGCGGTGGCCTGCTGATGCAGCAGCTGATCGAGCAGGAGCTGCGCGGCCTCTACGCCGATCCCCGCCAGGTGCTGCACGATGCCGCCGCGATCGACGCCCCGCCGGGCCGGCTGGCCTTCACCACCGATGGCTACGTGGTGCACCCGCTCGAGTTTCCCGGCGGTGACATCGGCCGGCTGGCGATCACCGGCACGGCCAACGATCTGGCCATGGCCGGAGCGCGGCCGCTGCACCTGAGCGTGGCACTGATCCTCGAGGAGGGCCTGCCGATCGCGCTGCTGCGGCGGCTCGTGGCCTCGATGGCGGCGGCGGCCCGGGACTGCGGCGTGAGCGTGGTGACCGGAGACACCAAGGTGGTGGAGCGGGGCAAGGCCGACGGGGTGTTCATCACCACCAGCGGTCTCGGTGTGGTGGCGGAAGGCCGCCGGATCGATCCCACGGCGATCCGCCCGGGGGATCAGCTGCTGCTGAGCGGGGATCTGGGGCGGCACGGGGTGGCGATCCTGGCGGCGCGCCACGGCCTGGTGCTCGACCCGCCGGTGCTCAGCGACTGCGCGCCCCTCTGGCCCCAGGTGGAGCGGCTGCTGGAGCAGGGGGTGGCGATCCATTGCCTGCGGGATCTCACCCGCGGCGGGCTGGCCAGTGCGCTCCAGGAGCTGGCGGCGGCGGCGGCGGTGGAGATGGCCGTGCAGGAGGAGCGGCTGCCGGTGGCCGCGGCGGTCGCCGGCACCTGCGCGGTGCTGGGTTTCGAGCCGGTGCATCTGGCGAATGAGGGCCGCTTCGTGGCCGTGGTGCCACCCGAGGCGCGGGCCCGGGCCGAGGCGTTGCTGCAGCCGGCGGGTGGGGGCTGGATCGGCGAGGTGCGGGCGGCGGCCGGCTCGCCGCGGGTGCTGCTCACCACGGCCCTCGGCACCGAGCGGCTGCTGCTGCCGCTCAGCGGTGAGCTGCTGCCACGGATCTGCTGAGCCCCCCGGCTCAGGGGGCTGGTGGCGCCAGCCGCCAGAGGGCCAGCCCGCCGCCCCGGCCCCGCGCCGCCAGCCATCCCTCCTCCCCCTGCCGGCGGCTGGCGATCAGGGCGAAGAACGGCCGTGACCGCTCGTTCCCCGGCCGCGGCAGGGGGCGCTGCCAGAGCAGGCGGCGGGCCAGCCGCAGCTCCACCCGCTCGAACCAGAACACCAGCAGCGGGCGGCGGCCGCGCAGCGCTCCCTCTCCCACGAAGCAGAGCTGCAGGCTGCCGAGTTGCACGCTGTTGCGCACCCCGAGCGGCCCTCCGTCCATCGCCGTGATGGCCAGGCAGGCCCCGAGGGGGCGGAGCAGGGCCACCGCCGCGGGCATCGGCCGTGCCTGGCGGCGGCTCCAGAGCTGCCACAGCTGCCAGGTGCCCTCCAGGTCGTTGGCGGTCAGTCCGGAGCCGTGGCGGCGGCTGTGCTGTTCGAGCTCGAGGAGTGCGGTGCCTTCGGGGTGGGCCAGGGCCATCGGCACGATGCTCGGCGGGAACGGGGTGACGGCAGCGGGGGCAGCTTCACATGCCGCAATCGTTCTCTGGGTATCCCTGCTTATCCGGAAAGCCAGATGTTGCTAGCCACGGGCCACCTTCATACGGTAAAGGACCAGCCCCCACCGCCGCGCCATGAACTCTGCCGAAGCCTTCCCCGTCCAGGGCCTTCAGGCCTCCGGTCACCCGGCGGCCTTCGCCCAGGGGGCCGGCCACCGGGACCATGACCCGGTCGAGGCCTACTTCGAGTGCATCACCACCTGTTCCATCGACGATGGCGAGTGCGTGACCACCTGCACCGAGATCCTGCGGCAGCACAGCTGAGCGCCCCGATCTGCCCGGACCCCGCCGATGGTTGACGCCATGGGCCTGCGCCAGCGGCGCGATCCCTATCCCCATTGGGAATACGGCGATCCCGCTGGGACCGAGCTGCTGCGGGTGGTGCCCGAGCGGGGTGGGCTGGTCACCGGCTGGCGCAGCCTGGGCCGGGAATGGCTTTACCTCGATGTCGAGCGCTTCCGGGATCCGGCCCTGTCGGTGCGCGGAGGGATCCCGGTGCTGTTCCCGATCTGCGGCGGCCTGCCCGAGGATCGGTTGCCGCTGCCCCAGGGCACCTTCCGGCTGCCCCAGCACGGCTTTGCCCGCACCCTGCCGTGGCAGCTGGTCCCGTTGCCGGAAGGGGGCGGGATCCGGCTGGAGCTGCTCCATGACGCCCACACCCTGGCGGTCTATCCCTTCGCATTCCGCCTGACGCTGGAGTACCGGCTGGCCCCCGGCAGCCTGCAGATCACCGCGCTGGTGGACAACCTCGGCAGTGAACCGATGCCGTTCAGCCTCGGGCTCCATCCCTACTGGCGGGTGGGGGCGCCTGGGGGCGTGCGGCTGGAGGGGCTGCCCGAGCAGTGCATCGACCAGCGCAGCATGGCCTCCGCCTCCACCGCCGCGCAGCTGGCCGAGCTGGGATCGGGGGTGGATCTGCTGGCCCATCCGGCCGGTCCGGTGCGGCTGGTCGACCCCGCCACGGCTTCGGCGGTGGTGCTCGAAGTCACCCCCCCCCTGGACCTGGTCGTGGTCTGGACGGATCCCCCCCGGCCGATGGTCTGCCTTGAGCCCTGGAGCGCGCCGCGCCAGGCCCTGATCAGCGGCGATCGCCGGCTGGAGATCGCTCCGGGGGAGCGCTGCAGCCTGGGCTGTCACTACCGGGTGCTGGCCGGGACCGCGGCGGCCGAGGGGGCTCCGGGAACGGCGTGGCTAGAAGTGGGGTGAACGCTGGGGTGGACGCTGCGCAGGCCGCCGCATCCCGTTCCGCTCCGCCAGCAGCCCCGACCGCCATGGAAGCCCCTCCCCTCAGCGCGCACGAGGCCGAACGGCTCCTCGCGCAGGCGGGTGACGGGGGGCTCGACAGCGAGCTGGACCCGCTGGTCGGGGGTATCTGCGCCCTGACGCGCCGCCTGGCCGGCGCCGAGCTGGCCATGGTGAGCCTGGTCGACACCGAGCGGCAGTGGTTCAACAGCTGGGCGTCCGGCCGGCTTGGGGTGCAGGCCAGCGACACCCCGAGGCCGCTGGCCTTCTGCGCCCAGACGATCCTGTCGCGGGCTCCGCTGATCGTTCCCGACACCTGGAAGGACGGGCGCTTCGCGGCAGACCCCCTGGTCACCGGCGCTCCGGGGATCCGCTTCTATGCCGGGGTTCCCCTGATCGGCCGCCAGGGCCTGGTGATCGGCAGCCTCTGCGCCATCAGCCGGCAGGTGCATGGCCTCTCGGAGGAACAGGTCGACAGCCTCGAGAAGCTGGCCTCGGTGCTCGTGCAGCTGCTGGAGAGCCGGGGGCCCTCCCCTCCGGACGCCCCCAACGCCGCCGTATCGCCGGCTCCGGATCGGCTGATCAGCCGGGCGGCGCTGCTGCAGCGGCTCGAGCGGGCCTGCTCCCCGGATCCCGATCCCGATCCCGCTGCCGCCGCCGGCCCCCTTGCTCCCCTGGCCCTGCTGCGCTGTCGGTTGCGGGATTACGAGCGGATCACGGCGACCTTCGGCCGCGTGCTGGCGGAGGCCTGCCTGGCGGAGGCCTCCCGCCGCATCCTGGCCGTGATCCCCGCGACGGCCGTGGTGGCGCCCTTCTCCGAGGCGGAGGTGCTCGTGCTGGTGCCGGATCCGGGCCGGGGCGCGACGGTGCAGGCCCTGGGGGAGAGGATCCTCGCGGAGGTCAGCCGGCTGCATCGCATCGGCAACCTGCCGTTGGCCATGGCCATGGCGGTCGGGGTGGCCACCGCCGGCGAGAAGGACGCCTCGGCCACCACCCTGCTCGCCGACGCCGGCCTGGCGCTGCAGATGGCCAGCCGCTCGGCAGGCAGTGCCCTGCGCCTGGTGGATGCCCGTGCGAAGGGGACCGCCCTGGCGAGCTACCGCTTCGAAACCCAGTTCCACTCGGCCCTGCACGATCGGATTCTCGACCCCGCCTTTCAGCCCATCGTGGATCTGGCCACCGGGTGGCCCCTCGGCCTGGAGGCACTGGTGCGCTGGGAGCATCAGGGGCAGCTGCTGCCGCCGGCGCGGTTCATGCCCCAGGCCGAGGACGCGGGCCTGACCGGTGCCGTGGACCTGCTGGTGGCCGAGAAGACCCTGGCCGCGCTGTCCCAGCTGGCGGGGGCGGTCGCCGGCCTGCCGATGACGATCAGCCTCAACCTCTCGAGCAGCACCCTGAAGGACAGCGTCCTGCGCCTGCGGTGGCTCGGCATGCTCAAGGCCTCGACGCTGCCAGCGGGATGGAGCCTGCAGGTGGAACTGCTGGAGGAGGCGTTCCAGGACACCTCCGAGGCCTTTGATCAGTTCCTGCAGCACCTCACGGACAGCGGGGTGACCATCGCCATCGATGACTTCGGCACCGGTTACTCCTCGCTGGGGCGGCTGATCGCGCTGCCGATCCAGCGGGTGAAGCTGGACCGCACCTTCATCGCCCGGCTGGATTCGGGCAGGCCGGGCCCCCGCAAGCTGCTCAGCCGGATGGTGGTGATGCTGGAGGATCTCGGCCTGGAGATCACCGCGGAGGGGGTGGACTCGCCCCTGCAGAAGGCCTGGCTGCTGGACCATGGCATCCGCAGCGCCCAGGGCTATCTGTTCGCCCCGCCCCTGCCCTGCTCCGAAGCCATCCGCTACCTGAAGCGCGCCGCCGCGCCGCTGCTCAGGCCCGACGACCCCCGCAGGACTGCCAGCTCTCCAGCAGGGTCATCAGCTCCTCCCTCAGGGTCCTGAGGTCGAGGATCTTGGCTTCGATCTCGTCGACCTTGTCCCGGAGGGTGGCCTGCAGGGTCTCGCAGGTGCAGAGCCCGGAGCGTCGCGCCGCCAGGATGCCCTTCACCTCGGCGAGGGGGATGGCCATCGCCTTCAGGCGCCGGATCAGGGCCAGGTCGGCGTAGACCCCCTCGTCGAACAGGCGGTAGTGGCCGGCGCTGCGGGCGACGGGCTGGATCAGCCCCTCATCGCAGTAGAAGCGGATCGTCTTGACGGGCAGGCCGGAACGGGCCGCGACCGTGCCGATCTTCAGGCCAGGGGGCGCGGCCACAGCCATGGCCTGACTTTTCTGCTGGTGGAGGGTCGAGCCTAGGTCTGGCCGGCCGTCGCCGCGGCAGCCGGTGGCAGGGTGCTGGGGTTGCCGTTGCGGATGGCGTGATAGCCGGGGGAGAGGATCTCCACCTTGGCGGCGGCGAACTGGTCCTGGATCGCAGCCAGCAGATCGGAGAGGGTCTCGCGGTACTTCTTGGCGTCGCGCACGCCGGCGGTGAGCTCGTAGCTGATGTGGAAGTCGTTGAGGCTGGTCTGCAGCACGAAGGGGTCCACCTCGTCGCTGATGCCTTCCACCGATTCGGCCGCGGCCAGCAGCAGGGCGTGCACCTGGCGCCAGGGCACGTCGTAGCCGATCGTGATCGTGGTGCTGAGCGCCACGGGTTTGCGGATCTCGCGGCGGGAGAAGCTGTAGTTCACCACCGAGGCGGCGATCACGGCCGCGTTCGGAATGCTCACCAGCTCGTTGCGGGGCGTACGGATGCGGGTGACCAACAGGGCCCGCTCCTGCACCAGACCCACCACCCCGTTGATCTCCACCCGGTCGCCCTCGAGGAAGGCGCGGGTGTAGATGAGCATCAGCCCGCTGATGATGTTCGTGGCCACGGCGCTGGAGCCCAGGGCGGCCAGCACGCCGAACAGCAGGCCCGCCCCCTGGAACACCTTGCTGTCTGAGCCGGGGATGTAGGGGAAGGCGAACACCACCCCGATCAGCACGATCAGGATGTTGGCGATGCGGCGGGTGGGAATCGCCCACTCGCGGTAAAATCAGCGGATGCTGATCTGGCCGCGCCGCAGGGCGGCGAACAGCCAGTTGCTGACGCGCACCATCAGGGCGGTGCCCACCGCGATCACGGCGATCCAGAGCAGGCTGGGCACCAGGCGCAGGCAGGCCCGGATCAGGCGCAGCGCCAGGCTGAGGATCTGGTCGCTCAGCCCGTCGGCCATGGCCTGGGTGGGCGGGAAGAAGCTGAGCAGCAGCGGGATCAGCAGCCAGCTCACCGTGATCAGCAGCCCCCAGTGCACGATCGAGAGCGCCAGATGGCTGATCGCCCGGGTCTGGGCCGAGGTCACCAGCGTCTGCTGGCCGATCTTCAGCTTCGGGGCCAGTTCCACGCTGCGGCCCGCGAGCCAGCGCTTGAGCCGCACGTGGGTGCGCCGCTGCCAGCGCAGCCACAGCACGTACACCACCAGCACCGCCAGGGCCAGCAGGGTGCCCACGATCCAGTTGCGCAGCCTGTTGCGGTCTTCGTAGGCCACGATGGCGCTGCGCACGGCGTCGCGGTAGCGCTTGGCCAGGGCCTCCCGCGTGGTGCCGGCCTGCTTGGCGGCCCGCTCGTCCACCGCCAGGCCCGGGATGAACTTGCCCTCGAAGTTGAGCAGCCCCACCATCGAGTAGGGCGGCTCCTCCCGCACCACCACCTGGTTGGCCTCGAAGCGGGGATTCCTCACCATCCGGGTGAGGTGGCTGCTGATTCGCTCCGCCACCTCCTCAGGGGTCTGCGCTCCCGCGGCGCTGTTGATCTCGATCACCTTCTCGCCATCGAGGGTGACCCAGGCGGCGCTGGCACCGGGCGCCGGACCCAGCAGCAGAAAGGCCGCCAGGAGAAGGGCGAGACAGCGCCGGATGCCCACGGGGTTCAGGGGCCGAGAGGCCAGCAGTTCCGGCATTATCCGGCCCGGCCGGCGGCGCGTCAGCCGCCGCCCCGTCGCCAGCGGAACCAGCGCTCCAACCAGCCCAGCAGCCGCCTGGGCGCCCGGGCCTTCTTCCACACGCCGGCGGCGTACTTGTTGGCCTCGGAGAAGGTGGGGTAGGCGTGCACCGTGCTGAAGAGGCGGCTCAGCCCCAGCTTCCAGCGCATCGCCAGCACGACCTCCGCCAACAGCTCGCCGGCGTGCTCGGCCACGATCGTGGCACCGAGGATCGTGTCCTTGCCGGGGGCGGTGAGCACCTTCACGAAGCCCCGCTCGGCGCTCTCCACGATGGCCCGGTCGAGCTCATGCAGCGGGAAGCGCGTCACCTCCACAGGAATCTGCTGGGCCGCGGCCTCCGCTTCGGTGAGCCCCACCGTGGCCACCTCCGGATCGGTGAAGGTCGTGCGCGGGATCACGCGGTAGTCGGCCCTGAAGCGCCGCACGCCGCCGAACAGGGCGTTCACCGCGGCGTACCAGGCCTGGTGGGCGGCGGTGTGGGTGAACTGGAACGGCCCGGCCACATCGCCGGCGGCGTAGATGTTGGGGTAGAGGGTCTGCAGGTAGGCGTTGGTGGTGATCGTGGCGCCGGTGGGGATGCCGAGCTCCTCGAGGCCGTAGCCCTGCAGCCGCGCCCGGCGGCCGAGGGCGCAGAGCACCGCATCGCAGGCCAGGGTGCGGGCCTGGCCCTCGTGCTCCACCAGCACCCGGGCGGCGCCCTCCCCATCGGCGGCGAAGCCCAGCACCTCGGTGCGGGTGAGCACCTGCACGCCATCGGCCTCCAGGGCGCGGCGCACGTCCTCGGCCACGTCGGCGTCCTCGCGGCGCAGCAGCCGGCCGCTGCGCTGGATCAGCGTCACCGGCAGGCCCAGCTGGGCCAGGGCCTGGGAGAGCTCGCAGCCGATCGGTCCGCCCCCGAGCACCACCAGCCGCGGCCGCTCCTGCGGGCAGGTGCGCAGGTAGGTCCAGATCGTCTCGCTGCTGAGCAGGGGCACCTGATCGGTGCCCGGCAGATCGGGCAGCACCGGCGCGGCGCCGGTGGCCAGCACGATCGCCCGGCTGGTGAGGCGCAGCTCCCCATCGGCCCGGGTGATGGCCACGGTCCAGGGATCGACCAGGCGGGCGTGGCCGCGGATCACCTCCACGCCGAGCCCCTCGTAGCGCTCCACGCTGTCGTGGGGGGCCACGGCCTCCACCTTGGCGGCCACCCGCTCGAACACCTGGCGCACCGAGAGGCGGGGCTCCACCGGCTCCAGGCCCCAGCGGTCGGCCCGGCGCATGCGGGCGGCCAGGCGGGCCGAGGCGATCAGGGCCTTGCTGGGCACGCAGCCGGTGTTGAGGCAGTCGCCGCCCATGGCCTCGGCTTCGATCAGGGTGACGCGGGCCTTCACCGTGGCGGCGATGTAGCTGGTGACCAGCCCCGCGGCGCCGGCGCCGATCACGATCAGGTTGCGATCGAAGCGGCGCGGGCGGCTCCAGCGGCGGTAGAGGCGCCAGGTGGCCCAGCGGCTGGTGGCGGCCCGGGCCAGCCAGGGGAAGGCGGCCAGCAGGGCGAAGGAGAGCAGCAGCGGTGGCGAGAGAATCCCGCCCAGCCCTTTCAGGCGGGCCAGCTGGGTGCCGGCGTTCACGTACACCAGCGTGCCGGGCAGCATGCCGATCTGGCTGGTGAGGTAGAAGGCGCCGGCCCGCATCGGCGTGAGGGCCATCAGCAGGTTCACCAGAAAGAAGGGGAACACCGGCGCCAGCCGCAGCGTGAGCAGATACAGCACCCCGTCGCGCGCCACGCCGGCCTCGATCGGCGCCAGCTGCCGCCCGAAGCGCCGCTGCACCAGATCGCGCAGCAGGGTGCGGGCCAGCAGGAAGGCCAGCAGGGCGCCGGCGCTGGAGGCGAACGACACCAGCAGCGTGCCGAGGCCGAGGCCGAACAGGGCCCCGCCGGCCAGGGTGAGCACCGCCGCCCCCGGCAGCGACAGGGCCGTGACCACCACGTAGACGCCCATGTAGGCCAGGGCGCTCTGCAGCGGTGCCGCCTGGCGCCAGGCCAGCAGTGAGCCCTGGGCCCGCTGCAGCCCCTCCAGGGTCAGCTGCCGCTGCAGCCCGAACCCGAAGAACAGCGCCACCGCCAGGACGATGGCCGCCAGCAGCAGCAGCTTCCGCCAGCCGCCGCCCTGGGGCTCCGGCTCGGGGGTGGCGTCGCCGGGGGGGGACTCGGCTGCGGGAGGGTGCATGGAGGCGGATGGCCTGGCTCTCTACCTTCCTCCCTACCGGCTGGGGCGTCGCACGGATTGACGCGGCGGCCGGCGCCTGCCGGGGAGGGGCGGCTCAGGGCCGGGCCGGCAGCGACAGCGCCTGTCCTTCCAGGCCCACGTAGACCACCAGGATCCGGGCGGGTCCGGGCCCCAGGCTGGTGCCCTGGTGGGGTGTGTTCACCAGCTCGATCAGCCCGTCACCGGCCTCGAGCGTGATCGTCTCGCCCGTGGCGGTGGAGACGCGCATGCGGCCCTCGAGCAGCACGCCGGCATTGATCACCGGGTGCACATGCAGGGGCAGCGACGCCCCGGCCGGGAGGGTGATGCGCAGCACGGTCACCTCCGGCTGCCCCGGCCCCAGGGGCGGGAGCGGGGAGCCATCCCAGCTGCGGGTGCCCTTCACCAGCTGCTCCACCTGGATCGCCTGGGCCACGGCCGGCTGCGGGCCGGCGGCCAGGGCAAGCGCCACAAGGGCCGGTGCGCCCCAGCGGCGGGGCCGCGGGCGCGGCAAGGGCATAGGCCACATGGGAGCCGTGCTGTTGCGCGCACCCTGGGAAGGCGCGGCGGTGGTGTCAACGCCGGCCGGCGCCGCCAGGCTGGAAGGGCCATGACCCGACCCGAGTTCGCCACCTCCATGGAGCAGCCCGCTTCGATCGTGAGCCTGTCGCGGGCGATCCAGCTCTCCCTCTCGCCGGTCTTCCTGCTCACCGGCATCGCCGGCCTGCTGAACCTCTTCACGGGGCGACTGGCGCGGATCATCGACCGCACCCGCGTGATCCAGGCGGCGCTGGACCAGGACCCCGCCGGTGAGGCGTCTCCGCTGCACCGCAGCTTCCAGGTGCAGCGGAGACGCCTCTTCCTGATCAACCGCGCCATCCTGCTCACCGGCATCGCCGCCCTGCTGGTGGCCGCGGTGGTGGCTGTGCTGTTCATCGGCTCGATCGCCGCCATGGATCTGGCGGCGATCGTGGTGACGCTGTTCGTGGTGGCGATGCTCGCCCTGATCGTGGGGCTGCTGCTCTTCCTGCTGGAGGTTCAGATCGCCATCCGGCAGAACCCGCGCCGCTACTACTGAGCAGCGGGACTCGCAGCGCCCGGAGCGGGGGTGGCGCCGCCCTCGATCGCGCCCTTGCTCACCCGTTCGGCTTTGGGCCTGGCTTCACACTGGCTGTGGATGATCCGGTCTCGGATGGCCTGGGCCTGGGCGGGTTGCACCGCCAGGGTGACCAGGCAGATGGCTCCGGCCACCTGCAGCAGCCAGGTACAGGCCGGAAGCTTGCCGAACGGGGACATGGCCAGTGGTTCCGGGTGCCGGACTGGGGCACGGTCCGCCGGGGCACCACGCCGCTCACCCCCCGCTCAGTCCCCCCTCAGCCCCGCTGCCAGTGGGCCCGCATCGGGGAGCCGGCATCCGGATAGGGGGCGTTGAGGGTTCCACCGAAGGCCTTCACCAGCGCCTTGCCGAGCCCATGAGTGGCATGGATGCCGGTGAAGCGCAGCAGCACCGCACCGCCGGCGGGATCGCCGCTGGTGTCGATCAGCCGCTCGAGGGGATGCTCCTGGCGGATGCGCTGCTCGGTGTTGTTGACCAGCCGCATCACCTCCTCGGCATGGGCGGCGAGGAAGCTGCCCTCGAGGCTGAGTTCGCCGGCGGGCACTCTGTCGCGGATGCGCTCGCAGGCGGGGCAGCGGTGGCTGCCGGCACCGGCCGGCGGGGCCTCCCAGCTCCAGCGGCCCTGCTGGAAGGTGGCCTGGCAATCCGGGCAGCTGCTGGGCTGGGGCGGCTTGCGGCGCTGCTGGTAGGGATCGCTGTGTTGCCCGCTCTCCATCCCGTCATGGCGGGGGCGATGGTTGGCGTGGGCATGGGTGGTGGTGGGTTTCATGGCCCTGGACCCTGCTGCTCCTGCTGTAGCCATAGCTGCAACGGCTGTCAGGTGTGGCCGCCCTCAGAAGCCGGAGCCGGGGGTCTGCAGGAAGGCCAGCTCCGCGGCCGTCGAGGTCCGAGCGAGGCTGGCGTTGCGGTGCGGGGATCGGTGAACCCCTCGACCAGCGGGATCGCCCTCTCCCGAATGGCCAGCGTTTCGCTGTGCATCCGGGGCATCAGCCAGAACTGGCGCCGGGCCTGGCGGGCGAGGGGCAGGAAGCGATCCCGCAGACGCCGATCGACGTCTGGATCGCTGCCGAACCACGGGCGCGGCTCGATCGCCGCGAACCAGTCGTGAAGGACGGCGTCGCTGACGGCAGTCGTGGCGTCGGTCAAGGGCTCAGCAGCAGGGAGCCGTCCGGCGGGGCAGGGGCAGGACGGTGTGGCGCAGGGCCCGGGGATCGGGATCGGCGCGGCGGATGCGGGTGCGGTAGGCCACGTGGATGGGCCCCAGGTGCTCGATCAGGGCCTCACGGGCCTCGTGGTGGAGTTCTTCGAGGGAGGCGGCGGTGATGGTGATGGGATGGTCCTCGGCCCGGGCCTCGAGATGGCCGGGACGCTCACTGATCACGCGAAAGACGATCTCGCGCATGACGGGGATATCTGCGTTTTCCGCCCCCATCCTTGGGCCGATCGCCCTGTCCTGGGGGTGCCCGGGGATACGGGGATCCGATCCGGCCCAGGGGGCTCAGGGCCGGCCCGGCACCGTGCCCTGGATCGCATGGGCCAGGCCTGAGAGGGTGAGAGGCTCCTCCCCCTGCACCTGCCAGCGGCTGCGGAGCCGTTCCTGCACCGCCATTCGTTCCGCCGCCGTCAGGGTGGCGAGGACCTGCCCGGAGCTCGGTCCCTCCAGCAGAAGGTTCCAGAGCTCCTCAAAGCCGGTGAAGGTGCGTTGCACCGCCACCTGCCGCGTTTCGATCCCCTCCAGGCCACCGTTGGCCCAGAGCTCCACCAGCGTCTCCAGGCGGGAGGCCTCGGGGCTGGGCGGCATCGGCAGGGCGCGGCCCAGCGCCTCCAGCACGGTGCGCACCTCCTGGTAGGGGAACCCTCCGTTGGCCATGTCCCAGGCGTAGGCGGCCACCGTTCCCCCGGGGACCACCACCCGGGCCATCTCCGCCACGCCGCGGGCGGGATCGGGAACGAAGAAGATCACCAGCGGCATCACGGCCACGTCGAAGCTGCCGGAGCCGTAGGGGAGATCCATGGCATTCCCGAGCTGGAAGCGGGCGCCCTGCAGGGCGGGATGCCGGCGGGCGAAGCCGAGCTGGGCTTCGGAGGGATCGACGCCCTCCAGGCTGCGGGGTGCCCAGCGTTCGGCCACCAGCTGGGTGAAGGCGCCGTTGCCGCAGCCCACGTCCAGCCAGCGCAGATCCGGGGCGGGGGCGAGCCAGTCGAGAACCTCCCGGCCCACCTGCCGGCTCCACACCCCCATGAAGCGGTCGTAGGCCGCTCCATCGGAGAAGCGGATCGCCTCCCCTGTGCCGCTCATGGCCGCCCCGCCTGTCGTGGCCGCAGCATGGCAGGGCGGCGCGGAGGCGGTACAACGCGAGGGCCGCTGGCCGGTTCGATGGCGCCTGCGCATCCCCGCTGGGTCCCTGTACTGCTGCTGCTCCCGCTGCTGCCCCCGTTGCTGGGCGTTGCCACGGCTGGGGTGGAGGCCGCCCCGCTGCCCGAGCCGCCGATCCCCGATTCGGCCACCGGGGCCGTCGCCGGGGCTGGGGCTGACGCGGCGCCGTGGTCCGATGCCCTGCCGCCGCCGGCGGCAGGGCCCCCCGCCGCGGGGGGGGGGGGGGCCACCGCCGTGCCTGGGCCGACCAGGCCCGAACGGCCGGCGGCCATTCCCGCGGAGGTTGCCGTGGGGGATCTTGCGCCCGAGGAACCGGCGGATGGGGCCGGCGGTGCGGCCCAGGCCCCGCCACGACCGTGGCACTACCCCCTGGCCGTGGCGGCTTCCGAGCAGGATCCCTGGGGATGGCGCTACTCCAGTGCGCGCGGGGCCTGGCGGATGCACACCGGTCTGGATCTGATCGCTCCTGAGGGCATCGCGGTGCTGGCGGTGCAGGCGGGGCGGGTGCAACGCGTGGCCGAGATCGACGGCTACGGCCTCACCGTGCTGATCGACCACGGCAGCGGTTGGTCAAGTCTCTACGCCCACCTGTCGCAGGCCACGGTGGCGGCGGGGGAGCGGTTGGAAGCCGGGCAGTCGCTGGGGCTGGTGGGCCAGAGCGGCAATGCCAGCACCGCCCATCTGCATCTGGAGCTTCGACGGCGGCAGCCCCGGGGCCTGGTGGCGGTCGATCCCACGCCCCTGCTGCCCAGTCCTCAGGACGCCGCCTGGAGGCCACCGCCGGGGAGTCCTCCGGCCCGCGCCACCGCGGTGATGCCTTAGGCGTCAGGTGCCCCAGCCCAGGTACCAGCGCACCAGGGCGAGCACCTGGTCGGCCGGCCCGTGGCCGCTGAGCCATTCGCCGATCAGGGCGGCGGCGAAGCCGAGCATGGCCACCCGGCCATTGAGCCGCTCCACACCCTCGAGAGCCCGGGTGTTCCAGGGACGGCGGGTGGTGAGGCCCTCGCCGAACTTCTCGAGCGGTTCGTAGCGGAACTGGGGCTCGGTCATCGGGCTGGGTGACTGCAGGCCCGAGCCTATGCGCCCCGACAGGCCATCAATGGGATCAGCACGGCTGATCGTTTGGTCGTTGATTGATAAGCGAAGGCCCCTTAGGGTCGCGTCACGTCTGCTGGTCCTGCACCAGAGTTCCGGTCGAATCCATGACATCTGCCGCCCTCACGCCCCCGTCGGAAGCCCGTTCCGGCCCCGCCCCTGCCACCGCCGTGCCGCCCTCCGCCGTGCCGCCCTCCGCCGTGCCGCCCGCCCCCGCCGCCTTGCCCTGGCACCAGCAGTTCCGCCGACCTCAGATCGTCCAGTCGCTCGAGGCGGTGCAGGACCTGATCGCCGTGTCCCTCTGCCTGGGCCTGTTCTGCGTGATGGCCCTGCAGCTCAAGACGATCTTCGCCTCGCTGATCACGCGACCGCAGTTTCACGCCATCACGGCCGACATCCTGTTCATCCTCATCCTGGTGGAGCTGTTTCGCCTGCTGATCATCTACCTGCAGGAACAGAGGGTCTCGATCGGTGTGTCCGTGGAGATCGCGATCGTGTCGGTGCTGCGGGAGGTGATCGTCAACGGGGTGCTCGAAACCGACTGGCGCCAGATCCTGGCCGTGTGTCTCTTTCTCGCCACCGCTGCCCTGCTGATGGTGGTGCGGGTGTGGCTGCCCCCCACCTTCGCCGGGGTGGATCCCGAGGGACACGTGTCGGCCCGGATGCGGGTGGATCGGCCCGGGGAAGGCCATGGTGGAGGGGACGCCGCGACGGCAGCCGCAACGAAGCTGCTCTGAATCCCCGCAGCCTTGGGCACAGGGGTCGCGGATATTCGGCCCGGCGTGAGGGTGGGGTCATTCGGTGGATCCCACTGCGCCGGGCTACACCGACAGGGAGACGCCCTGATCTTCATCCATGCAGAGAGACGGGCAAGGCGCTCCAGTCCGCTAACCGGATCCGGCCATCGAGGTGATCGCGCCGGCCTTCCGGCTCTACGTGTTCGGCAATGCCGCCGTGGAGCGACATCCCCAACAACCGGATGCTGCGCTGGTGTGAGGACACCGCCTGTGCATCACGGCCGGCCAGTCGGTCTATGCGGTGTACGTGGAAGCCCGGGGACTGCCGTTCCCCTCGATGCCATCGCCACCCTGGTGGAGCTGCGAATCAGTGACCGCACCATCAGGGGCACCCCAGAACCACAGCGGCAATGCCCCCATCCATCCGATGGCTGGGCAGGCGGATGGCTGGGAAAGGATCTTCGAACCCCCGCCTCCATGTCACGGCCTCGGGACCCTGGTCAGGGCAGATCCTTCGGCACGATGTCGATCACGATCGCTTTGGCCGGAGCATCGGTCTCGTTGCGCCACCAATGCACCACCCCGGCCGCTTCGAAGGCCACCTCTCCCGGAGCGAGCGGTTTCGGGCGGGCGCCGGGGGCACGTCGCTCGGTCATCTCCCCCTCCAGCATCACGGCGACACCCGGGCGGCGTTCATGGCGATGCACGCCGATCTGGCCGCCGGGGGCAACGGTGATTTCCCTGGCGCGCAGCACATAACCCTGCATCGATGGAAAATCCTGCTCCAGATCCGTCGATCCCAGCAGACGCACAGACAGAACACCGCGCGTTTCCTTCGGGGCCCCGGGCAGGAGGTGCTCCAGACCCTGCCGCTCCCTTTCTGGAACCACCGCCTTGGAATCAGCCCTGGCCGGCAGAACCGGGCCGGCGCCGATGCCGGCTGCCAGGCAGACAAGGGCGGCCCTGATCCAGCCTCTGGTCATCCAACCTGTGGCGCCAAAGGTCATGCGGGGATCCGAGAATCGGGGCCAATGCTGACAGCTCTCCAGGGTGGGTTCCCTCGGGCATGGGATCCAGCGAGGCACGCCACAGACTGCTGCTGAGCCCGTGGCCGCAGAGGCTGCCCGTGGCACCGAACCTCACCAGGCTGATGCAAGCGGTCAGTCCCGATCACGATGCTGAGACCCCTGGCCGTTCTGCTGGCCCTGCACGTTGCTCTGCCGGCGGCGGCGCAGGTGCCCCAGGCCCCCGCAGCGGATCGAACCTTGCAGAGGCAGAGCCAGGCGCGGATCAAGCCCTTCCTGGCCGAGCTGGGCAGCCTGGTGGCGATCGACAGCGGCAGCGACCAGCCTCAGGGTCTGGAGCGGATGGCCACTCACCTGGAGCAGCGGCTGCGGGGGCTCGGGGCCAGGGTGGAGCGGCACCCGGCCAGGCCCGCCGCCGGCGACACCCTGGTGGCGCGCCTCGAGGGGCGCGGCGATCGGGGCATCCTGCTGTTGATCCACTACGACACGGTCTTCCCGGACGGCGAGGCGGCACGGCGGCCATTCCGGATCGAGGCGGGCCGTGCCACGGGGCCGGGGGTGGCGGATGCCAAGGGCGGGGTGGTGATGATCCTGCAGGCGCTGGAGCTGCTCAGAACGCGCAACGGCGACGAGCACACACCGATCACGGTGCTGTTCAACCCCGACGAGGAAATCGGCTCGCCGGGATCGGCGCCGCTGATCGCCGAGCTGGCCCGCCGGCACGCGGTGGTGCTGTCGTTCGAACCGAGCCCGCAGAACGGCGTGATCGACTCCACCAAGGGCATCGTCTTCCTCACCCTCACGGTGCAGGGCCGGGCGGCCCACGCCGGTGCCGATCCGGCCAGCGGCCGCAACGCGGCCGTGGAGCTGGCCCATCAGATCGTGGCCCTGCAGAACCTGGGGGATCCGGCCCGGGGCACCACGGTGAACTGGACGGTGCTGCGCAGCGGTGAGCGCCCCAACGTGATCCCCGCCGAAGCCACCGCCACCGCCGACATGCGGTATGGCGATCCGGGCGAACTGGAGCGGGTGCGCCAGCAGGTGGAGCGCACGATCCGCCGCCGTCACATCCCCGACACCACCGCCACCCTTTCCCTCACGCCGCGGCGGCCGCCCTTCCCGCCCAATCCGGCAACCGAGGCGCTGGTGTTGCAGGCCCGGGCGATCTTCCGCGAGCTGCAGCTCCCCCTCCCGGCCATCGCGATGGGGTTCGGCACCGACGCCGGCCATGCCTTCCAGAGCGGCAGCGCCGGCCCGGCCGTGCTCGAGGGCCTGGGCGTGGTGGGCGGCGACCTGCACAGCCCGGCCGAGTGGATGGATCTCGGCAGCCTGCCGGAGCGCCTCTACCTGGTGGTGCGGCTGCTGGAGACGCTGCCCCTCGGCGGCTCGGCGGCTCGGTGAATCAGCAGGGGCCGTGGCGGCAACCCGCTCGAACCCAGAATGAGCCAGGGTGAAGCGCGCCCGCGGCATGAGGCTCCATCAAGCTCCCCACCCTGATCGCCGTGATCGCCCTGGCCGGGGCCGTGGCCAGCGGCAGTGCCTACAGGCTGCAGGGCCAGAGGATCGACGCGAACGGGATCCTGCGCGAGCCCTTCGCGCTGATCCCGATCACCTACGCCCTGATCGCCGTCTCCGCTGTGAGCGCGGCGGTGAGCCTGGCCCGACGGAAGCGCTGACGCCGCAACGCCCTCAGACGTTCCACCTTCATCCACCCCCATGATGTTGCCTCGCGCCGTCACCCTTGGGGCCCTCAGCGCCGGCTGCCGCCCGCGGCGAGATGGTGGGGGCCCGCACCCGGCCTGCCACCGGTGGCAACGGGTTCGCCAGGATGGTGCCCTCAGCGTCAGGGCCCTGCCCAGGCCGCGCCATACCCGAGAGACCCGTGCCGACAGCCGTGCCGACCACAGCGCCGAACACAGTGCCGGCCTCGGCACCGACCAGCACGTTCGCTGAGTTTGCAGAGCGGGCCGACTATTCGCTGCTGGACTCCCTGCAGGCGGATCCGCAGGCCAGCGGCGATGGCCATGATCACCGGCCCCGCCAGGTGTTCTCCGGTCATTACGTGCCGGTCACACCCACGCCGCTTCCGGTGCCGGAGCTGGTGGCGCACAGCCGAGCCCTCTTCCACGACCTGGGCCTGAGCGAGGCGCTGGCCCATGACGACCAGTTCCTGCGGCTGTTCTCCGGCGACATCGGCGTGACCACGGAGCCGATGCGCCCCTTCGGCTGGGCCACCGGTTATGCCCTCTCGATCTACGGCACGGAATACATCCAGCAGTGCCCGTTCGGCACCGGCAATGGCTATGGCGATGGCCGGGCCATTTCCGTGTTCGAAGGCGTGTTCAACGGCCGGCGCTGGGAGATGCAACTCAAAGGCGGTGGCCCCACGCCCTACTGCCGCGGCGCCGATGGCCGCGCCGTGCTGCGCTCCAGCGTGCGCGAGTTTCTGGCGCAGGAGTTCATGCACGCCCTGGGGGTTCCCACCTCACGCTCACTGACGCTGGTGGTGTCGCGCGCCGAAACCGTGCGCCGGCCCTGGTATGCGCCGAATTCCCGTTCGTTCGATCCCGACATCCTGGTGGACAACCCGGCGGCGATCACCACCCGGGTGGCGCCCTCGTTTCTGCGGGTGGGCCAGCTGGAGCTCTTCGCCCGCCGCGTCCGCAGCCAGGCCCATCCGGCTGCGCTGCACGAGCTGGGGATGATCGTGCGTCACCTGATCGAGCGCAACTACCGGCCCCAGATCGATCCGGATCTGGAGTTCAGCGATCAGGTGGTGGAGCTGGCGCGGTTGTTCCGCGGGCGGCTCACCGCACTGGTGGCCCACTGGATCCGGGTGGGCTACTGCCAGGGCAATTTCAACAGCGACAACTGCGCCGCCGGTGGCTACACGCTCGACTACGGCCCCTTCGGCTTCTGCGAACTGTTCGATCCCCGCTTTCAGCCCTGGACCGGCGGCGGCGAGCATTTCTGCTTCTTCAACCAACCGGTGGCCGCCGAGGCCAACTACCAGATGTTCTGGGCCGCCCTCCGGCCGCTGCTTGAGGACAACACCGAGGCCCTGGCGCGGCTGGATCAGCTCCGCGACGGCTTCGCCGAGGCGATGAACCAGGCGATGGAGGCGATGTGGGCCAGCAAGCTCGGGCTGACCAGCTATGACGCCGCGCTGGTGAACGAGCTGCTGGAGCTGATGCTGCTCTCCAAGGTGGATTACACGATCTTCTTCCGCCGGCTGTCGGCCATTCCGGAGGATCTCTCCACCCTGAAGGAGAGCTTCTACCTGCCCAGTTCAGAAGATCTCGAGGCGCGCTGGACGCAGTGGCTGCAACGCTGGCGGGATGGCCTCTCGGAGGGTGGCGATCGCAAGGCGACAGCCGAGGCGATGCAACGTGTGAACCCCGCGATCACCTGGCGCGAGTGGCTGATCGCGCCCGCCTATCAACAGGCCGAGCAAGGTGATTACAGAGCGATCCAGGAGCTGCAGGCGGTGTTCAGCCATCCCTACGCGGAGCCATCCGCGCAGCTGGCGGCCACGTACGACCGCCTGAAGCCCCGGGAGTTCTTCAACGCAGGGGGTGTGTCGCACTACAGCTGTTCGTCCTGAGGGGCGCTCATGGCAGCACCCGCACGGCCAGTAGCTGCTGGGGATCACGATCAGCCAGGAGATCGGCCCGCTGCAGGTTCCAGAGCGTGTTGGCCACCTCGCTGAGCATCAGCTCCGGGGCGATCACCAGAGCCGCCTCGCGGATCTGCTCCGCCACGGCAGCAGCGGCATCGAGAACGCAGGTGAGGGCCATCAGCGCTCGCGGTCGGCGCGGATCAGTGCTTCCGGCGTCTGCTTTCCGGCCAGGGCGCTGGCGCCCATGGTGATGGCGTTGCTCATGATCAGATGCCCGGATTCCCTCACCACGCGATAGCCAAGTTTCTGGAATACCCGCACCGCCTCCTTCTGGCTGATCCCCGGAAGCCTGGGCATTACACGGCCAACTCCAGCATTTCCACGATCTTCACCCCAGCCTCTTCAGCTTCCACTTCCAACCAGAGGGTGATGGCCTCGCGGATGTTGCTGAGAGCTTCCTCGCGGCTGTTGTCCTGGGAGTGTCAGCCAGGCAGGTCGAGGCAACTCACGGCCCAGCCTTCTTCGGTTTCCAGCAGTCGGATGCGGTAGGTCATGTCCCAGCGCCATCGGTCTCCACAGTCTGGCTCCCCCCAAACCGCCAACGCCACTGTCATGCCAAGCAACAGCCTGGCAGCCACCCCGCCGCGACCGCCCTCCCGCCGGTGCTCGCGCACGTAGCCGCAGGCTTCCGCACAGCGGTACAGCAGCACCCGCGACCCCCGCGCCTCGTGGTGGATGGTGCGCTGCCCGGTGGGGGAGGCGGCGGTGGTGGTGCTCTGGCTCTCCAAGTGGAACAGCGAGGCCCCCAGGGCCAGGTCGCGGGTGCGGGTGGTGGGGGAGAAGAGGGCAGCGCTCTTGTTGAGGGTCACGAACAGCAGATCGGTGTGGCTGGGTTCGTGCCAGGGCACGCCTTCGCGGTGGATCCAGGGGGCTCCCCATCCCTTCATGAACAGGCTGCGCGTCAGGTCATCACGGCCTTCAGCTGAAGGATCAGCAGCGGCAATTCCACCTGCACCATATCCCACACCACATCAAGATCGACCCCCAGGTAGGCGTGGATGAGTTGATTGCGCATCGCAATGATCTCTCGCCAGGGGATCTCGGGATGAGCATGCCTCACTTCCTCTGGGATGCGCGTGGCGGCTTCGCCGATCAGCTCGATGTTGCGAAGAACGGCGTCCTGCATCAGTTGGTTCGCCTCAAACTGCGCACGATTCAGATCCACGCAGTAGCGCACGGCGCGATGGGCAAACCGATCCATGTCCTGTGCATAGAGACGCCAATCGCGTTTCGGATTGCCGTCAGAGGGTGATGGCATCCGCTTCCACCGCAGACCGGAGTTCCTGCCGGAGTGCTCGTTCCGTCACCAGATCGATGGGCTGTTGAAGAAGGTCTTCAAGAAACAGCTGGAGGCCATAGAAGCGCCTGGCTGTGGCGGGGCCGTCGAACTCCACCAGCAGATCAACATCGCTGTCGGGTGTTGCCGTGCCGCGGGCCCAGGAGCCGAACATCCGGAGGCTTCGCACGCCGAAACGCTCACTCCAGATGGGCGCATGCTCGCGCAAGCGGGTGATCAGAATGTCAGAACTGAGATCCATGGCCGGCAGGAAATGCTCAGTCGGGCCCTTGATGAAGGCTAAACCGCCAACCCCATCAAAGGCAGCCACACCGCCGGGATCTCCCGCTCCAGCCGCCAGCGGACCGCCATGGGGCGCTCCCCCTCATGGCTCTCGTAGCTGACGAAGCCCATACACCGACCGGGCTCGGTGACACCTGCCCGGTGGGGGAAGGCGCGGTGGTGGTGCTCTGGCTCTCCCAGTGGCACAGCGATGGCCCCAGGGCCAGGTCACGGGTGCGGGTGGTGGGGGAGAAGAGGACTTCGCTCCTGTTGAGGGTCACGAACTGCAGGTCGGTCTGGCTGGGTTCGTGCCAGCGGACGCCTTCACGGTGGATCCAAGGCATCCACACTGCGAATGCCGCGATCGCCGGCTCCAGACACACGGCCCCCCGGAAACGCCCTTTGAATCCGATGGCACTCAACTTGGGGAAAGGTAGGTGCCCAGTCAGGCGTTGGCTGCGTTCACGACAGTGACTAAGTCATGGGGGGATTTGTGCTCAGCACATCCCGCAGAGAGGCTTTCAGGCCAGGGAGGTCATTCTGGATTGCATCCCAGAGAATCAGCTGATCCACGGTTTCGTAGACATGGATGATTCTGTTGCGTGTGCCCACGATGAGTCGGAGGTCGGGAATGAAATCAAGAACGCTGGTATCGGCATCCTGCGCTCGGTTGAGGGCTTCTCCGATGATTTCGAACTTCCGTTCCACGGCTGATTGGATCAGCTGATTTTCAAGGTAGTGATCAAGCGTGCAGTTTTCGATGAAGCGCTGAATCGCCTCGATGGCTTCCAAGGCGTCGTGCAGGCGTTTCAGCGCCGCCCTTCGCATGGTCAGAGTTCCACCAGCACGCGGCGAGATGCGTCCACGTCCTTTCGGAAGTAAGGGTTGTGGATCATGGATTCCGTCAAGAGATCGACGGGTCGGCCGAACAAGGCTTCCAAGGCATCGGCGAAGGAACAGAAGCGCCTGGCATAGCCCTTTTCCCGCTGGTCAGCCATGCGCACGATGAAGTCGAGATCGCTGCTGGCAGGGTCGAACAGGCCCTTGGCCGCCGATCCGAAGACCTCAAGTCGATCCACCCCATAGCGGTCGCACAGCTCCCTGAGCGGCTCCAACCGGTCGGCCAGCAAGGGAAGGAGTGGAGCAGGGCGGTCCATGGCAACCAGGCTAAGGGCACCCCAGGTTCAACGCCCTCAAACCGCCAACCCCATCCCCTGCATCCACCCCGCCGGAATCGGCCGCTCCAGCCGCCAACGGATCGCCATCGGCCGCTCGCCCTCATGGCTCTCGTACCGCGCGAACCCCAGACACCGAAACGGCTCGGTGACACCCCCGGCGCGGCCCCCTCGCGCCGGTGCTCCCGCACAAACAGCAGCACCCTTGAACCCCGCGCCTCGTGGTGGATGGTGCGCTGGCCGGTGGGGGAGAAGAGGGCTTCGCTCTTGTTGAGGGTCACGAAGAGCGGGTCGCACTGACTTGGTTCGTGCCAGAGCACGCCTTCGCGATGGATCCAGGGGACGCCATCGTGCAGGATCCCGAAGCCGCCAGGCTTCTCCGCAGCAGTGATCCAGAACTCAACTCGCACCGAGGCTGGTGAGAATCTTTCGGGCCAGTGGTTCCTTGATTTCGTTGTGTCTTGGGACGGCTTCCTTGACTCCAGTGGCTGGGTTGATCCAGATGGAGTGTGAGGCTCCTTCTCGTTTCAGGACACATCCAGCCATGCGAAGACGCCGTTCCAGATCGCGGCGTTTCATCCGATCTTCAAGGGCATGCGCACAGCATCAGGCGGCAGCCCACGGCTGATATCAGCCTCACGATCCTCGAGGAGAAGCTCAATGGCGGCCTGCAGATCCGTTCTTGCTTCCTCCATGGTTTCTCCCTGGCCGTTCGCGCCGGGAATCTCCAGGCAGATCGCCCAGAAGCCACCCTCTGGAGCTGGCTCAATTACGGCAGTCAGTTCCCCCTTCATCAAGCCCGCCCCACTACCACGTTCCAATCAGCTTAGGTGCATCAAAACGTGGCAGCAGCCATGGAGGTGACCAGGCGCCCTCTTCTGAATCGTCCCCCCCCCCCCCTCAAACCGCCAACGCCATCCCCTGCATCCACCCCGCCGGGATCTTCCGCTCCAGCCGCCACCGAATCGCCATCGGCCTCTCCCCCTCGTGGCTCTCGTAGCGGACAAACCCAAGACACCGAAACGGCTCGGTGACACCCCCGGCGCGCCCACCTTCGCGCCGGTGCTCCCGCACAAACAGCAGCACCCTTGAACCCCCCTCCTCGTGGTGGATGGTGCGCTGGCCGGTGGGGGAGACGGCGGTGGTGGTCCTCTGGCTCTCCCAGTGGAACAGCAAGGGGCCCAGGGCCAGGTCGCGGTAGCGGGTGGAGGGGGAGAAGAGGGCTTCGCTCTTGTTGAGGGTCAGGAACAGCAGGTCGGTGTGGCTGGGTTCGTGACAGAGCACCCCTTCGCGATGGATTCAAGGGCACCAGCAGGAACCAGGGCAGCGGGTGCAGCCAGTGCTCAGCCCTGTCCGTGCAGCGGAGACGAAAGCGAATCCGGCCGCCTTGGTGAAGGCGGGTAAGAATGGGGCCATGGCAATCGCGCTGACCCCAAAGCAACTTGAGGCGATCACTGAGGCCTGCCGCCGTCATCCGGTGGCGCGCCTTCATGCCTTCGGATCTGTTGTGGGCTCCCACTACCAACCTGGTGTGAGTGATATCGACCTGCTGGTGGAATTCCATCCCTGCGATGCGGGGGTAGTCTACAAGGCGTATTTCAGTCTGCTGAATGAGCTCCGCAAGCAACTTCCAGCCCCGGTTGACCTTGTGATGGCAGACGCGGTTCGCAATCCCTATATCAAGGCTTCGATCGAGGCTGACAAGCAGATCCTTTATGCTGCGTGATCCGTCTGCGTATCTCAATGACATCATTGAGGCGGCTGCCGCCATCGAGGACGCTACTGATGGGCTCAATGGGGAGACTTATGGGCAAAGCCGCCTGATTCGCTCGGCGGTGGAGCGGGAATTCATCATCATTGGAGAAGCGCTCAAGGTGATCTCCCGGAGGTGGCCAGCCCTGTTCGCTTCCATACCGGAGGGCAGACAGATCATCGACTTTCGCAATCTCTTGACCCATGAGTATCTGAACGTGAGTGACCGACTTGTCTGGGGTGCCATTCAGGTTGATCTGCCCACGCTCAAAGCCCATTGCCGTGACCTGCTGCAGGAGCTGAACCCGGGCTGACGCGCCGTCCTCCCTCAAACCGCCAACCCCATCCCCTGCATCCACCCCGCCGGGATGGGTCGCTCCAACCTCCACCGAATCGCCATCGGCCTCTCCCCCTCGTGGCTCACATACCCGACAAACCCCAGACACCGAAACGGCTCGGTGACACCCCCGGCGCGCCCACCTTCGCGCCGGTGCTCGCGCACGAACAGCACCACCCTTGACCCCTGCGCCTCGTGGTGGATGTAGCGCTGGCCGGTGGGGGAGGCGGCGGTGGTGGTGCTCTGGCTCTCCCAGT
>NZ_JBKKKY020000017.1:0-52943 GCF_046613545.2 Aphanothece microscopica RSMan92
GGCTGCGGCGGCTGAGCACGCCGCGGCCCACGAAACCGCCTATGGTACAGGTGTACTGCGGGCGGTCTTGTGGTCAAGGTGGCGCCCACTCCAGCCGGCGGCAGCGGCGCCGACCTGGTGTGGCTCGGATCGATCGACGGCGAGGCCTCCACCGGGATGCTGCCGCTGGCCACCGAAACCGTGGCCGCCGGGTTCCCCAGCCCCGCCGACGACTACATCGAGGCCACGATCGACCTGAACGCGGCCCTCATTCCCAGGCCCACCTCCACCTTTCTGATGCGGGTGGAGGGAGAGGCCATGCGCGACGCCGGCATTCACCACGGGGACCTGCTGGTGATCGACCGCAGCGTGGATGCCATGCCCGGGTGCCTGGTGGTGGCTGTTCACGAAGGCCGCTTCGTGCTGCGCCGCCTGGGCGGTCGCCCGCCGTCCTGGCTCCTGGTGGCGAGTGATCCGACCATCCCGCCCATCCCGGTGGCGGAGGGTGATCCCGACCTGCTGATCTGGGGCGTGGTGATCCACGCGGTGCACCACCTGCTGCCCCGGGCGCGCTGAAGCGGGGCAGACCCGGCCCGGATCACCAGAATCCCTGGGAGCGGAGCCACAGCCCCAGCAGGGCCATCGGCAGGAACACGGCGGCAGCGATCTGCAGCCTCACCACCAGGGAGGAGGACGGCTGGGGAGCGGGCATGGATGGCGACAGCAAACCCCCCCTGACGATGCCAGGGGGGTCAGGGGGTCAGGGGGACGGGCTGGCGGGGGGCTCAGCCGAGGCCGATCTGGGCGAGAATGCCCTGGCCGGTGAGGATTTCGGTGGCCAGGCCGATCACGAAGCCCATCATGGCGAGGCGGCCATTCCAGGTTTCAGCGAAAGCGACGAAGCCGAAGCGGTTGGTGGTGTCAGCCATGGGTGAGGTGGCGGTGGATGGGCACAGTGTAACGGGATATGAAGGTTTGTGGAGCATGGTGAAGGTGAGGGGATCCGCCCTCTGCCGCGGGCGGCCCCGGGGGGTGGCCGTGCCGTGGACCCCGGAGCGGGCACCGGCGTGATGGGAGCGCCAAACCTGCATGACCGGACGCCCCTGGTGATGGTTCACGGGCTCTGGGACACGCCCCGTCTGTTCGAGCCGCTCAGGCGCCGGCTGGCCGATCGGCGCCAGCCCCTGCTGATCCCCCATCTTCCGCATGGTCTGGGGCAGGTTCCGGTGGCAACCCTGGCGGAGCAGCTGGCCGTGCGGATCGAAGCCAGCTTCGGGCGGGATCAACCGATCGATCTGTTCGGGTTCTCCATGGGGGGGCTGATCGGCCGCGTCTGGATCCAGCGCATGGGGGGGCACCGCCGCACCCGCCGCTTCATCGGCGTGGGCAGTCCCCAGCAGGGATCCCTGGTGGCCCAGCCCTGGCCCCGCTGGATGCTGGCCGGCATCGCCGACATGAAGCTCGGCAGCCGACTGCTCCAGGAGCTCAACAGCGATCCCACACCGTTGCAGGACGTGGACTGCTGCAGCTTCTATTCGCCGGCCGACCTGATGGTGGTCCCGGGCTGGCGCGCCGTGCTGCCGCTGGGACGCCGGGAATGCCTGCCCGTCTGGACCCACCGGCAGCTGATCTGCTCGCCGATCGCCCTGGAGCGTCTGAGCGCCGAGCTGTTGAAAGGCTGAGCCCAGGCTGAGCCCGTGGACCCAATTCCGGCAAAACTCTGAAGGGAAGGACCCCGACTCCAGGACTGCTTCACAATGGCTTCATGCAAAAGCCAGTTTCCGAAGGCGGTTGCTTCCTGGGGCCGAGGCGTTCACGGGAAGACGGTTGCGCCGGACCAGAAGCCGGCATGGCGCCGACCATCGGCCTGCAGGACAGCACGGGCCAGAAGGAAAGCGACGGCCCTTCCGAACTGGGGCGCTATCGGGTCCGTCCACGGATCGAGCGTGAACAGACCGTGCCGCAGCAGGTGCTGGCCCCACGGTTCCTGAACCGCGACGACGCGGAGACCTTTGCCCGGCAGGTGGCGCTGGAGCGGCACCAGAGCGTGGTGGTCGAGAAGCTGGCACCCGGGGGGTGCTGGCTTCAGCTCAGCATGGTGGCCTCAGTCGCCTGAGGCTTCTGGACCGCGGTCCCGTCGCAGGCGGATCACTTCCGGCGCAAAGACGAAGGTGACCTCGTCGAGGCATTCCGCCTGGCCGTCCATGGCACTCACGCCACCGGCCACGAAGTCGATCAGACGCTGGGCCTCCCCACGCTCCATGGCCCCGGCGTTGACCAGCACGGTCTTGAGCTCCCGCACGGCCAGCACGATCGCCTGAGCCTCTTCGAAGCGCATGGGGTTGAACACCACCACTTCAGGCAGCCAGTCGCCGAACGGACTCTGCATGACCACTGCGTGTGACTCAACGCTAGTCGGGTGGGGAGGAGGATGCCCGACGGCGGTACGGCCATCGCAACACAGCAAAAGGGGCCCCGGGGGGCCCCATCTCGGAAAACACCCCCAGGGGATGGGGGCATCGTCCACCTCGACCCAGGCAAGCTACCGGGCTGGAGGGGGGAGCGTAGTGGTCCCCGTCTCCGGGACACAGTGGAAACGGGTCTCGGAGGCGCGCAGCTGGCGGAAATCCGGTCTGAGCGGATCCTCCAGACTCCACCACCAGCGGCCATCGCTGTAGCGCGGTGCGCCGGCCTGGTTGCTGCGGGGCAACTGGAGGTGCTCGCCGCGCCAGTCGATCACCACGTAGGCCCCCGGCAGCGTGCCGGCCAGGGTGTTGGGAATGCCGATGGCATCCACCGCGCCGTTCTCCATCCGCGCCACCAGCACGTCACCGTCGCAGCGGTAGCGGCTCTCCGCCGCGGCAGCCGACCAGGCCGGGGCGACGGCGGGGCCGGACACCAGAGCCAGGATGGCGATCAGCCAGCCCACAAGGACCGGCAGCAGTCCCGGCAGACGCCGGCGGGATGCTCCCGGGCCGCGGTCCTCGTGCCGTGGCATCAGCTCCGCCTCCCTTCCACGCCACCAGCCTGCAGCAGACCATCCGCCAGCCGTTCGCCGCTGCGCAGGGCTCCCTCGATGCGTCCGAAGCCGACCCCTGTGAGGTAGTCCCCACAGAAGCCGACGCGACTGCCGGAACAGAGCATCAGCTCCGAGGGCAGACCGGGGGGCACCGGGAAGGCGGCGCCCCAGCGCATCAACTGGGAGTCGGCGCTGCTGACCTCCACCCCGTCGATCCAGGGAGCCAGGCACTGCACCACGGCCTGGGAGAGGGCCTCGATCACGGTCTCCTCGCGCCCTTCATCGGGAGGGAGGGCCAGCATCCGCGCGGCGGCCGAGCGGGAACCGTAGACATCCAGGTGATCGGCGGCGAAGGAATCGCTCGAGTGGGCCACCACCACGCAGCGGCCATCGGGCAACGGTTGAATGCTGATCCGCCGCAGCCCCCAGCGCTGCTGGGCCGCGGCATCGAAGTTCACCAGCGCAAAGGGCAGGGAGCGCCAGGGGATGGCCCGCTCCGCATCGAACACCAGCAGCAGATTGCTGCGCGCCTCCCAGCGGATGCCGGCAATGGTGGTCAGGGCGTGGTCGAGCTGCAGGTCCCCCAGAGCGGCGGCGGCGCGCGCCATCGGGACCTCCGGCCAGTCGAAGAGCAGGCAGCTGCGGGGATGGGCCAGCAGCGTGCTGCCGAGCACGAGCCAGTCCGCCTCTGCGAGCAGGACCCCGTCCCGATCGAGCAGCCGCCAGGCGCCGGAGGGGCCGACCTCCAGATGGCGGATCAGGGTGCCGTAGTGGGCCTGGACGGACGGACCGGCCGCCTCCGCCAGGGTGAGCAGGCCCCGGCAGAGGTGGTCCATGCCGCCACGGCCGGCATAGAGGGCGCCGAGACCGAGGGCGTCGGGACGGCCGATGTGCAGCTTCGACTCCCCTTCCAGCAGGGCCATCAGTCCGGACCAAGGGGTGATCCACTCACCCGCCAGCAGCGGTGCGAGCAGCTCAGGCCCAGCCTCCGCCGTGATGTTGAGCAGCGGCGAGCCGTGATCGATGGCCAGGGCAGGATCCGAGCGGGAGCGGCGGGTGCTGGCCCTGCCGCCGGGCCCGCGGCCCGTCTCCCAGAGGCTGAGCGGGCCCCGGAAGCCGCGCCGGCGCAGCTGGGCGACCAGGGCGCAGCCACCGACACCAGCCCCGATCACGGCAACGGAAGCGGCGCGGGATCGGGGCATCGAAGAAGTTTCCCCCGGCTCCTTCCCCACAGGATGGCAGCCCCCCAGCCGCTGTAGCGTCGGGATCAACGACGGACCCTATGGCGCGGTTTCTGCTGGTTCTCAAACCTGAAGCGCAGATGGAATCGGCCGCGATCCTGGAGGCCCTCACCCCTGTGCTCGGCGGGTTGAACGCCGAGGTCGACCACCGCACCTCCGCCCATCTCGGCGCCATGGTGAAGCACGGTGGCGAGAGCCAGCGGATGCAGCTGTTCGCCGATGTGCAGTCGAAGGCGGACGGGAAGGTGCTGGAGCTGGTGCTGCTGAGTCGCGAAGCCATGGGACTGCGTGCCCCCCAGACCCACCAGACCTTCGAGAAGCTGGTGGAGCTGGTGGAGCGGCACCTGGGGGGGATGCGGTTGCAGTTCCGCTCGGACCGCGATGGCCCCCTTCCTGCCGGCGAGCGCTCCGGAGCCGGGCGGCCATAATGGATGTTGTTTGGCGCCGATGGCCTGCCCCAGATGCGGCTGTCGGATGCTCAGCAAATCAGCTGAGCCGGGCGGCGGACTGGTCTGCAGCCAATGCAGCCAGCCGATGGATGCCCTGCTGCGCAGGGAACGACCGCCATGGAGCTGGAAGGATCTCGGCAGTGTGGTGCTGATCGCGAGCTTCGCCGCCACCGCCGTGCTCCTCACCGTGATCGCCGACCTGGTGCTGCGGCAGGCCACCCCCCAAGGAGAAGCCGGCACCGAAGCGGAGGCGATCCGGATCGAGTCCAGAACCTCCCGGACCGGCTCCCGCGACGAATCCTGAGCGCATCTCGGCTTCGGCGAAGCCCCTGCGGGGAACACTCCTGCCCCCCTGCCGGGAACACTCCTGCCCAAGGAGGCGACGGTCCTGCGGCGGGGATCAGCCCGGAAGGATCACCCGATCGATCACGTGAACCACACCGTTGTCACAGACCACATCGGCGGTCACCACGGTGGCGTTCTTCACCTCAAAGGGCTCGCTGCGCCGAATCGGCACCGGGGCACCCTCCAGGCTGCTCCACTCCGGCTTGAGCACCAGATCGGAGCGGCGATGGCTTCCCGCCAGGACATGGAACTTGAGAATGCGCGCCAACTGGGGGGGGTTGTCCACCAGGGTCTGAACGGTGCCCGGGGGAAGCGCGTCAAAGGCGGCATCCACGGGCGCAAACACGGTGAAGGGCCCGGCGGATTCCAGGGCCGCGCGCAGCCCGGCGGCATCCACCGCGGCGAGCAGGGTCTGGAAACAGCCCGCTGCGGCGGCGGTCTCGAGGATCGTGGCCATGACAGGGAACGGCAGGGTGGGACAGAGCGAGCCGACGGGGGCCCTCAGCGGTAGTCCTGGGTCTGGATCTGCGGCAGCCGGGCCTCCGGCCGCAGGAAGCGGTCCATCTGGGCCTCGAAGAAGCGCCGGTTCGCCATCAGGTGCTCCGGATCGGTGTCGTCGAGCGGATAGAGCAGGGCGCAGCGCAGGGCCTGGATCACCGCCGAGGTCACGTTGTACATCGAGCGCTGGAAGGTGATGCCCAGCTGGATCAGCTGATCGGCCTCGCCGCGTCTGTGCTGCCTGTACATGTCCTGCAGATAGGGGGGCAGGAAATGGAGCATGTCCTGCATCAGCAGGGTCGGCGGGATGCCGGCGGAGCCCACCGGGAACACATCGGCGTAGAGAATCCCGTAGTGGAAGTCGGCCTGATCGCCCGGCACCTGGTAGGCCTGGGCGTTGTAGCTCTTGGTGCCGCGGAACGGTGCCGTGCGGTAGAACACGGCCTCCACGTACGGCAGCGCCGCTTCGTAGAGCCAGGTGAAACCCTCGCTCTTGGGGATGATCTCGAAGCACTCCCCTCTGATGTACACGTGGTGGTAGATCGGCCGCCCCGCCACGGCGAAGATGCCGTTCACCAGGAAGTTCATGGCATCGGGGACGCCCTTGAAACCGCCCTCGTCGTAAATGTCGCTCATCTCGAAGAAGACGGGCGCCATCACCTCCCAGAACAAGCCCAGGTTGGCGTAGTAGCTCATCTTCTTGACCTGCTCCATGAACATCTCGGGGAACAGGCGATACAGCCCCAGCATCAGCGGGTTGCCGCGGAAGTAGGCCTTGATGGCCCGATCCGCATTGGCCCGGTAGGTGTCGCTGTCGAGATAGTCGTAGAAGCGCCCGCCCATGCCCTGGTGCCAGAGCATGGCCTCCATGCACGCTTCGGCGAACTCCATGTTGATCCGGTCGTGCCAGAGGTGATGGAGCAGCTTCGGCATCTTGCCGGTCTCCCCCTTGGCCATGAACTCCAGAAGTTCAGGGTGGGCCTTTTCGCCACCGCGCCAGATGCGCAGCTTCGACTGATCCCCCTGATAAGAGTTGGGCCTGTCCAGATACTCCTGGCTGATGAAGTACTTGAACGCCGGCAGCGGGTCCAGGAACACCTGCTCGGCGATGTAGAGCAGGTCGCGCCAGTAGAAGTCCATCGGCACGGCATAGGCCTTGTAGATGCCGATGATCTGCATCAGGTTCTCCGGGGTGTCCGGCAGCATCGAGCCGCCGGCCTCGAGCCGGTGGATCACATCGGCATAGCGATGGGTGGAGGGGGGGATGAGGGGCTGGGTGACGGTCTCGGGGGCCGTGGCGGTGGGGGGGGTCATGACGACAGCAGGGGCGATGCGGTCAGAGTTGTGGCGGAGGCGATCGCGACGGGTGACCTCTGGGCAGCGGCGAACGCGACGGCTGCCGGATCCACCAGGAATGGCTGGGCCCGCAGGGCCAGGCCGGCCGATTCGGCCTCGCTCCAGCCGGTGAGGGAGCCGGGCCAGAGGCCTGCCGCGATCACCAGCAGGGTGAGGGCCATGGCGGGGGCCCGCTCGCCCCAGCGGGTGTGGGCCCAGTCGGCACGCTCGTTGTCGAGCCGGCCGAAGCCCACCCGGTTGAACAGGCGGATGGCGTACACCGCGGTGATGCCTGAGGCGATCAGGCTCACGAGGGTCGCCCGGGGGAAGGCGGTCCAGCTGCCCTCGAAGACCATCAGCTCGGCAGGGAAGCCGGCCAGGCCGGGAATGCCCGCTGCCGCCATCAGCGCCAGCAGCAGCATGCCCATGGTGAACGGCAGTCCCCGGAGCGGATTCATCAGGCCCGAGAGCTCCGGAATCTGGCTGGTGCCGGTCTTGCGCTCGATCAGCCCCACACAGGCGAACAGCAGCGCGGCGATCATCCCGTGGGCCAGCATCTGGGCAATCGCCCCCTGCAGGCTGAGGGGCGTGGCGGCCGAGAGCGCCAACACCAGCAGACCCATGTGCCCCAGTGAGCTGAACGCCATCAGGCGGCGGATGTCGCTCTGGGCGAGGGCGTTGAGGGCGCCGTAGACCGTGGTGATCGCACCGACGGCCGCGATCCAGGGGGACCAGGCGGCCCAGGCGTCGGGCAGGAAACCGACACCGAAGCGCAGCAGCCCGTAGGCCCCCAGCTTGGAAACCGAACCGGCCAGGAGCATCACCACGGGGATGGACGCCTGGCCGTAGGTGAACGGCTGCCAGCCGTGCAGGGGAACCACCGGAAGCTTCAGGCCGAAGGCGAGCAGCAGCAGCGCCAGGATCCAGCGCTGGGCCGCAGGGGGGAGCTGGGCATTGCGGAGCTCGTCGAACCCGAACGACGGCCCGGCCGGGTTGAACCAGGCGAAGGCGAAAACGGCGATCAGCAGGGCCAGGCCGGACACGGCGCTGTAGAGCAGGAACCGCACCGCGGCCCCGGCCCGGCGCTCACCGCCCCAGATCGCCACCAGCAGGGTGATCGGGATCAGCACCAGTTCGAAGGCCAGCAGGAACAGCAGGGCGTTGCGCGCCAGGAAGGCACCCACCACGCCGAGGTTGGTGGCCAGCATCAGGGCGAAGAAGAGGCGTGGGCGACCCTGGTCGGCCGGGGCCGACAGGACGGCGAGTGTGGTGAGCAGGGCGCTCAGCAGCACCAGGGGCAGGGAGAGCCCATCGAGGCCGAGGCCCAGGGTGAGCCCGATCTTCGGCAGCCAGGGGAGCTGCAGGTCGGCTGGGGGGTGACGCCAGCAGACCAGAGCCAGGAGCAGCTGCAGGGCAGGTGGCAGGGCGGCGAGCGTGCGCACGCGGCAGGAGGCGAGGCCAGCCGGCAGGAGGGGGAGCAGCAGGGTGCCGGCCAGGGGGAGGGCCAGCAGCAGCAGTAGCGGAGTGGGTCCCATCAGCTGAAAGGGCGGACGAGTTCAGGGGCGGCGGCGGGTGTGGCGAGCAGCCAGATGGCCATCAACACCACCCCCAGCACGAGGGTGAGGGCATAGAGCTGGGAGCGGCCCGAGGTGGTGAGGCTGAGGCGACGGGCCCCGGCCATGGCCGCGCTGCCTGAGGCGCCGCTGAAGCCGTCGATCAGCCGGTCATCCGACCAGGCGCTCAGACGGGCCAGGGAGACCACAAGCCAGACCACGGTGCGGTGGTAGAAGCGCTCCGTCTGCATGTCGTGGGCCAGCCAGTCCTGCAGACCTCCGAGGGCGGCCGGCAGGTGGGCCAGGGGGTGGGGGCGCAGGTAGAAGACGGCCGAGAGACCGCCTCCCACCAGGGTGGAGAGCAGCAGCGGCAGCGCCTGCGGTCCCCATCCCGGCAGCGGCGAGAGCGAGAACACGCCGTTGATCACCAGCAGCTGGGGCAGATGCAGCATCAGACCCATCAGCACGAACGTGGGCAGGGCCATCAGCCACAACACCTCCGGGGAGCGCGTCGTGAACACCGACGGACGGCCTGCCCAGATCAGGCCGAACACCCGGATCAGCCCGGCACTGATCAGGGCATTGGTGATCAGCACCACGCCGCCCAGCACCGCCGGACTGGAACTGGCCGCCGTGAGCTCCAGGAGCTCCCGCAGGGCGGCGAAACCGCCGAACGGGGGCAGGGCCATCAGACCGGCCGCGCCGGTGAGGAAGGCCAGGCCCATCAGGGGGCGCTTGCTCCAGAGACCACCCAGCTGGGTGAGGTCCTGGGTGATGTTGGTCAGCACGATCGCGCCGACCGCCATCAGCATCAGGGCCATCGCCAGGGGGTACACGAGCATCAGGTGATCGGCCACGTCGATCCCCCCCAGGCCCACCGCCACGAACAGCAGGCCCAGCCAGCTGCTCACGAGGAACGAGAGGGCCCGCTTGACGTCGATCTGGGCCAAGGCGATCAGGGAACCCACCAGGGCGCTGGTGCCGCCCACGATCACCAGCACGGTCTGCACCAGGGGGCTGAGCTCGATCAGGGGCTCGAGCCGCAGCAGCACCCAGGCACCGCCCACCACCACCACGGAGTTGCGCAGCACGGTGGAGGGCAGCGGACTCTCCATGGCCTCATCGAGCCAGAGGTGAAGGGGGATCTGGGCGCACTTCCCCATCGGGCCGGCGATCAGGGCCAGCAGGATCAGGGTGATCGCCGGCGGCAGGGTGTTGTGGTTGTTGATCTGATCGGCAGCCCAGCCCTGCAGGCCGTGGAAATTCCAGGTGCCGGTGAGCGGCAGCAGGGCGATCACCCCGGCCAGGAGGATGAGGTCGCCGATGCGCTTGGTGAGGAAGGCGTCGCGGGCGCCCTTCACCACCAGGGGCTGGTTGTACCAGGTGCCCACAATCAGGTAGGTGCCGAAGGTGAGCAGCTCGAGAATCACGTAGCTGAAGAACAGCGAATCGGTGAGCACCAGGGCGCACAGGCCCGCCTCGAAGAAGCTCAGCGAACCGAAGAACCGCGGCCATCCCCAGTCCATCTCCAGGTAGGCGATCGAATAGAGCTGCACCAGCACGTGCAGGCCGGTGATCACGGTCATCGCCACCAGGGCCGGTTCGGTGATCAGGCCGTCGAAACCGATCCGTAGCCCGGCGGTGTCCAGCCAGGTCCAGCCGAAGGTGATCGGCCGGTAGAGGGCCTCGGCCCCGGCACGGGCGTTGGTGTGGAGGGCGGTGAGGGCCACGACGCTGTGCACGAAGGCCGCGCTCACCATCAGCAGGTTGAGGTAGCCGCAGGGGCGCGGCCCGGTGCGGGAAATGAGGCCCGGCGACCAGGCCAGCGACAGCAGGGCCGCCAGAAGGGGATAGAGCGGAACCAGCCAGGCCGTCTCCAGCAGCGCGACGGTCATGGAGTCAAAGGATTCCAGGTGGGGCGTGAAACCTAAGCGGCAGTGGGCTCTTTTGAGCGCCGCAGGAAAACAAAAGTCCTATGCCTGCCAGAAGCGTTCGTTATCGCTGCCGAGTCGCCCGGATGACCAGGGCAACCACCCCCACCACGAGGGCCACGATGAGGCCGATTTCAACGGTCTGGGCCAGGGGCCCAAGCCAGCGGGCGACCTGGGCGTAACCCTGGCCCATGGCGCGGCCGGCCAGGGTGAGGGCCACCGTCCAGATCAGGCTGCCGGCGGTCGTCCAGGCCAGGAAGGCCAGCTGGGGCATGCGTTCCAGACCGGCAGGCACGGAAATCAGCGTGCGCACGCCCGGCACCATCCGGCCCCAGAACACCAGGGCCGACCCGTGGGCGGCGAACCAGCGGCGGCTGCGGGCGAGATCCTCGGAGACCAGGCCAAGCCGCGACCCGTGGCGGGCCAGCCAGCGCTCGATCCGCTCTTCGGGCACCAGCCGACCGATGCCGTACCAGAAACAGGCGCCGAGCACCGTGCCGGCCAGGGCCGCCAGCACGGTGGGCAGCAGGGCCAGCTGGCCCCGCGAGACGAGGTAGCCCGCCAGGGGCAGCACCACCTCCGATGGGATCGGCGGAATCACGTTCTCCAGCAGCATCACCAGGGCGATGACGCCGTAGCCGAGCAGGGGATTGGCCTCCACGGCACCGCTGATCAGGCCGGTCAGATCCGTGGGCAAGGCTGCCGGCACAGGCAAGATCCCTTGGGAGCAAAGGGTTTAGGTTAAGAACCCCTGGCCCGGCCGCTGCGGCGATGCCGCCTCCTGACATCCCGCAGACCCTCCAGCCCATGCGGCTGCAGCCCGCCACCTCCGCGTGGAACGCCTTCCAGCGCTGGCGTCACCACCTCACCGTGCCGCAGTTCACGGTCGTCACCGGGGCACTGGTGATCGCGGCCGGCACGGTGGTGCTCTCCAGTCCCCTCTGCTCCACCGAGGACGTGGGCCTCTGGGAAGCGCTGTTCACGGTGACCTCGGCGATCACGGTGACGGGGCTGTCGGTGATCGACATCAGCCGCGATCTCACCCCCTTCGGCCAGGTGACCCTGGCCGGCCTGATCATCACCGGCGGCCTGGGGCTGATGGCCATCACCACCTTTCTGCAGGGCTTCGTGCAGGGCCATGGCGGACTGCGCAACCGCCTGGACAAGGGGCAGTGCCTCGATCAGTTCGGCGTGGGGGGAATCGGCCCCACCTTCAACAGCATCCTGCTGACCGGCAGCTGCGTGATGGGGCTCGGCACGGTGGTCCTCTACAGCTTCGGGTTCACCGACATCGCCAACCCCCTGGAGCGCTTCTGGGCCTCCCTGTTCCACGCGATCAGCGCCTACAACAATGCGGGCTTCGGGCTCTGGAGTGACAGCCTCGAGCGCTACCGCGACAGTGCGGTGGTGAATGGGGTGATCGCCACGATGATCGTGATCGGGGGCATCGGCTGGCGGGTGATCAACGATCTGTGGGCCAACCGTCAGCGGCTGCGGGGCCTGAAGCGCCTGAGCCTCCACTCTCGCCTGGTGCTGCGCTCCACCCTGCTGCTGGTGGTGTTCGGGGCGCTCGGTCTCCTCTTCACGGAACACTTCGCCACCGGCGGGGTGATGGAACCCCTGAGCTGGGCACAGCGAATCCAGGTGACCCTGTTCCAGTCGATCACCTCCCGCACGGCCGGCTTCAACAGCGTGCCCATCTCGGCCGCCACCTTTTCCGATGCCGGGCTGCTGCTGGTGATCGTGCTGATGTTCATCGGCGCCAGCCCCGGGGGGACCGGCGGCGGGATCAAGACGACCACCTTCGCCACCCTGATGGCCGCGACGCGCTCCACCCTGCAGGGGCGCCAGGAGGTGGTGATCCATCGCCGTCAGATTCCCGACAGCGTGGTGCTGCGCGCCATCGGGGTCACCATCGCCTCGCTGATCTTCGTGCTGCTGATGGCGCTGCTGCTCGGGCTGGGTCCCACGGCCGCGGGGGTGCCCAACGGCACGAGCTTCAGCTTTCTGGAGAAGCTCTTCACCTGCATGTCGGCCTTTGCCACCGTCGGGCTCGATGTGGGGGTCACCGCCGAGCTGAACCGCTGGGGTCAGCTGGTGCTGATGGTGGGCATGTTCGTGGGCAGACTTGGGATCCTGCTTCTGCTCACGGCGTTGTATGGCAGCCGTCGCCACTCCCGGGTGGGCTATCCCCGCGAGGAGCTGTTCATCTAGATGGCTCCTGGATGTGGCCCCTGTCGCTTGCTCCTGAATCGCTCGCCCCTGCTCCAAGATCGGTCGGGTCAGGCCCGCCCCCCTCAACCCGGTCGCGTCACGTCCGGCCGCCTCAACCCCCTGCCCATCCGCTTCGCCGTGATGGCCCATGCTTGGACCCACCCCCCTGAACCATGAGCAACTGGTGGCACTGGAATCCCGCTGAGAGCCGCGTCAAGGGCAGCTTCGCGGTGATCGGCGTCGGGCGTTTCGGCTCGGCGGTCTGCATCGAGCTGAGCAGGGCCGGGGCCGATGTGCTGGCGATCGACAATTCCCAGCGGGCGATCGACGAGCTGAACAAGATCGATCCTTCGATCACGGCGCGGGTGCTGGAGAGCACCGATGAGGAGGCCCTGCGGGCGGCCGGGGTGCTCGATGTGACCACCGTGGTGGTGGCGATGAGCGAACCGATCGAGGTGAGCATCACCGCCACCCTGATCGCCAAGGACAGCGAAGGCAGCCGGGTGCAGCAGGTGATCGCGCGGGCCACCAACGACCTTCACATGAAGATGCTGCAGCGGGTGGGGGCGGACCGGGTGATCTTCCCCTCCAAGATGCAGGGACAGCGGCTGGGGCTGGAGCTGGTGCGGCCCAACCTGCTCGACCGGCTGCGGCTCGACGACCGCAACAGCATCGAGGAGATCCGGGTGCCGGGCCCCTTCATCGGCCATTCCCTGCGGGATCTCAACCTCCGCAAGAACTACAACGTGAGCGTGCTGGCCGCCGGTCCGGACAACCAGCTCACGGTGAATCCGCCGGCCTCCCATGTGCTGCAGAAGGGCGAGCTGCTGGTGGTGATGGGGGCCACCGACGACCTGGCGGAGCTGCCGGGCAGCTAGGCCGGCCGCCCCGGGACTCGCCGAGTCGTAAGCCCGATCGACAAACCGTAGATTGGCCGCGCCTGCGGCCCCGGCCCCGATGCCTCTGATGCCGTCCCTGCTCACGCCGGGGGCCCTGATCACCCTGGCGGTGCTGGCCCTCTCGGTGGTGCTGTTCATCAGCGGCTGGCTGGCTCCCGAGGTCACCGGCCTGCTGGCCGTGGGGCTGCTGATGGCCACCGGGGTGCTCAAACCCGCCGAGGCTCTCGAGGGGTTCGGCAGTCCGGCCCTGCTGACCCTGATCGGCCTGTTCGCCCTGGCGGCAGGGCTGTTCCGGTCCGGAGGACTGGACCGGCTGCGCGGCCTGATCGGCTCGGATGCCGTGCGCAGTCCCCGCCGGATGATCCTGCTGCTCTCGGCCGTGGTGGCGCCGGTCTCCGCCTTCGTGCCGAACACGCCGATCGTGGCCTCCCTGCTCCCGGTGGTCGAGGGCTGGTGTCACCGGCGCCGGATCTCCCCCTCCAAGGTGCTGCTGCCCCTCTCCTTCGCCACGGTGCTGGGGGGCACCCTGACCCTGCTGGGCAGTTCGGTGAACCTGCTGGCCAGCGAAGTGAGCAACAAGCTGGGCTACGGCGCCTTCGGCCTGTTCAGCTTCACCGGCATCGGCCTGGGGGTGTGGCTCGGCGGCAGCCTCGGGATGGTGCTGCTGGCCGATCGCTTCCTGCCGGATCGCGGCAGCAATGACGACGACCTGGTGGGCAGCTTCTCGAGGAGCGGCTACCTCACCGAGGTCCAGATTCCACGCGGCTCCGAACTGGTGGGCCAGTCGCTGCACGGCAGCCGGCTGCAGCGGCGCTTTGATGTGGACGTGCTGGAGCTGCACCGCGGCCAGGAGCGGTTCCTGCCGCCGCTGGCCGACCGGCGCCTGATGCTGGGAGACCGGCTGGTGCTGCGCTGCACCCGCGACGATCTGCTGCGGCTGCAGCAGGAACACACCGTGGTGCTGGCCCCCACCCCCGAGGAGGAGCCCGCCCTGGACCCCGCAGACCCCCAGAACGGCCAGCGGATGGTGGAGGTGCTCCTGCCGGCCGGCTCGACCCTGACGGGCGACTGTCTGCGGGATCTGCGCTTCCGCCAGCGGTACAACGCCACGGTGCTGGCCCTGCGGCGCGGCAACGCCGTGCTGCGGGAACGGCTGGGTCAGGCCGTGCTGCGAGAGGGGGACGTGCTGCTGCTGCAGGGCCCGAAGGATGCCATCCGCGGCCTGCAGGCCAACAACGACCTGGTGGTGCTCGAACAGCTGGAGGATGACCTGCCGACGGTGAGCCGCAAGCGGGTGGCAATCGCGATCGCCGTGCTGGCGATCCTGCTGCCGGGCCTGAAGCTGCTGCCCCTCGTGGCGGCCGTGCTGCTGGGCACGGTGGCGATGGTGGCCACGGGCTGCCTGCGGCCCGGCGAGCTGCAGCGTGCCATCCGTCTGGATGTGATCCTGCTGCTGGGCTCCCTGGCCAGCTTCAGCGTGGCGCTGGAGAAGACCGGCCTGGCGGAGATTCTGGCGGCCTCCCTGCTCGGCTCCCTGCGGAACTGGCCCCTGTACTGGGCCCTGGTGGCGGTGTTCCTGTTCACCACCCTGCTCACGGAGGTGATGAGCAACGCCGCCACGGTGGCCATGCTCATCCCGGTGGCCGCCAAGCTCGCCGTCGGCCTGGGCATCCCGCCCATGGCCGGCATCTTCACGGTGCTGTTCGGGGCCAGCCAGAGCTTCCTCAGCCCGGTTGGTTACCAGACGAACCTGATGGTGTTCGGACCCGGGCGCTACAGGTTTCTCGATGTGGCCCGCTATGGCTTTCCCCTCACCCTGATGATGAGCCTGCTGGTGCCCTGGCTGGTGCTGCTGCAGTTCGGCCTGTGACTGGTGGGCCTCGATCCACGCAGCCCCGCGTCTCAGACCCGCGCTTCAGACCCGGCGCTGCGGCAGCCAGCGCAGGGTCTGCCAGACGAGGAACACCAGCACGACGGGCACCACGGCGACCAGGGAGACCAGCCGGAATTCATCACTCAGCGGACTGGTGATGCTGCTGAGCACCTGCTCGGCCAGGTAGAGGCCGTAGAGGAGCACGAGAATCCCACCCTCGAGCCGGGTGATCACCCCCCGGGTCCAGAAGATCGGCAGACAGGCCAGGGTCGTGGCCACCATGATCGGCAGATCGCGGCTCACCATCACGGGGTCCACCGCCAGGCCCCGTCCCCCCGAGAGCAGGGCGCAGGACCCCAGGATCAGGAACTGGTTGAGCAGATTGCTCCCCACCACGTTGCCGATCGCCAGATCGGCCTTGCCGCGGTAGGCGGCCACCACGGAGGTGACCAGCTCGGGCATGGAGGTGCCCGCCGAGACGATCGTCAGACCGATCACCGTCTGGCTGACGCCGAGCGCCACGGCCGCGTCGACCGCCCCCTTGACGAGCAACTGCGATCCCAGCACCAGCAGCACCAGTCCGCCACCGAGACGGAGCGATGCCCCCAGGGGACTGCCCGACTCACTGGCGTCGAACTCACCGACCTCCTCGGGGTTTTCGCCTGCCGTGCGGGCTTCCCACACCAGATTGATCACCAGGCCCACCAGCAGCGCCAGACCCGCCTGCCAGGAGAGGCGGTTGCCCGAGGCCATCCCCCACACCGACATCGACAGGGCCAGGAGCAAGGGCACATCGCGGCGCACCAGCCGGCTCTTCACCCGCAGCGGCACCACCACGGCACTGAGGCCCAGCACCACCAGCACATTGAAGATGTTGCTGCCGACGACATTGCTCACGGCAATGGCATCGTCCCCTCGCAGGGTGGAGATGATGCTCACGAAGAGTTCAGGGGCGCTGGTGCCCAGCGAGACCACGGTCAGGCCGATCACGATCTGGGGGATGCCCAGCAACAGGGCCAGGGCCGTGGCACCGGCCACAAAGAATTCGCCGCCGCCGAACAGCAGCAGAATGCCCACCACGATCAGCAGCAAGCTCGGCAGGAGGGCCATGGGGGCTCTGGGGAGCGAAAGGCGTTGCGCCAGATTCTGCAGGCCAGGAGGCCCCGGAACGGTGCTGAGCAAACCAAGGCCAGCGTTTCCAACCGAAACGCCCTGCCTCAGCCGCCTCTGACCAGGGCACGCGCCATCCCCAGGACGGCCGCCAGGGCGATCAGCCCCGTCACCCCCCAGCCCCCCCGCAGCAGCAGCGCCAGGGCCGCCAGCGCGAGCCCCAGCCCTGCCGGCTGCAAGGTGCCTTCGGGCCACAGCACCGGCCCGGCGAACAGCACCGCGAGGCTGGCGATCACCCCCACCACGGCCGCCGTGATGGCCGTGAGGGGGGCGTCCAGCCGCAGGTCGCCCCGGCTGGCCTCCACCAGCGGGGCCCCCGCCAGGATGAAGCCGAAGGACGGCAGAAAGGTGAACCACACCACCACCAGGGTGGCGGCGACCGCCCCCAGCCACGGCGAGGCCGGAGCGAACAGCCCGCTGCTCCACCCCCCCATGAAGCCCACGAAGGCCACCACCATGATCAGCGGCCCCGGGGTGGTCTCCCCGAGCGCCAGGCCATCGACCATCTGGGCGGCGGAGAGCCAGCCGAACTGCTCCACCGCCGCCTGGGCCACGTAGGGCAACACCGCGTAGGCCCCGCCGAAGCACACCAGAGCCACCTGGGTGAAGAAACGGGCCATGACGGCCAGGAGGCCGTTCCAGCCCCCGATCAGGCTGAGCCCCGCCAGGGGGACGCCGAAGGCCAGCCCCCAGAGCAGCATCACGGCAGCCAGGGAAGCTCCGCTTGCCCGGGCATGGGGTGGCGTGGCGGTGGCGTCGTCATGCAGGGCGGGCGCAGCCTCCACCGGAGAGATCGGGGCCTCCGCCAGCCCCGGGGCCGGCGGATCGGGAAGCACGACCCAGCGCGGCCGCCAGCGACCGGCCAGCCAGCCGGCCAGGGCCGCCAGGACGACCACCAGGGGGTAGGCCATCCCCACCACCGTGAGGCCGAGAAACGACCCCAGGGCCAGCAGGGCCAGAAAGGGGTGATGCAGGGTGCGCCGACCCAGCCGCCAGGCGGCCTGCAGCACGATCGCCAGCACGGCGGGCTTGAGCGCCCAGAACACCGAGGCCAGCAGGGGAAGCGTTCCCCAGAGGGCATAGACGGTGGCCAGGCCGATCAGCAGCCCCAGGGCGGGCAGCAGGAACAGACCCCCGGCCACCAGCCCCCCCATCACCCCATGCATGAGGAACCCGAGGTAGGTGACCAGCTGGGTGGCCTCGGGCCCGGGCAGCACCATGCAGTAATTCAGAGCGTGCAGGAAACGCCGCTCGGAGAGCCAGCGCTGGTCCTCCACCACCTCCCGGTGCAGCAGGGCGATCTGGCCGGCGGGGCCACCGAAGCTGACCAGGCCGAGCCGGAACCAGACGCGGGACGCTGCGGCCAGGGTCACGCCATCGGCCGGGGCCATCGGGATCGCACCACGATCGGGTCAGGGCTCCATCCTGGAGGAAACCCCTGAGGCTGCCGTCTGCCGGAAAAAGTACGCCACCAGGATCGGAGAACGAGGGAAGTGCTGCCCTAGCGACTTCCACATTCCCCACCAGCACGCCGTTGTTTGACTGCCAGAATGGGGTGGTACCGACCCTGCCGATGGCTTTCAGCGCCAAAACCGAGTACGGCCTGGTGGCCCTGATCGAGCTGGCCGGGGTCCATGGCAGCGGAGGCCTGCTCCAGACCGCCGAGATCTGCCGCCGCCATGGCATCCCGGAGCGCTACCTGGAGCAGATGCTGACCAGCCTGCGCAAGGCCGGGATTCTGCGGAGTGTGCGCGGACCACGGGGAGGGTTCCAGCTCAACCGCGCACCGGACACGATCAGCGTCGCCGAGGTGATCGCCTGCCTGGATGGCGATCGGCAGGGCAGTCCGGCCCCGGATCGGGAGGGGCTGGTGTTCCGCGTGCTGGCCTCGCTGGAGAGGAAGGTGGAACAGGCACGGCATCAGGTGCTCAGCACCGTCACCCTGGCCAAGCTGGTGGAAGAACGGGACAGCCAGCTGCAGGCTTCGGCGATGTTCTACATCTGACTGGCGTTCTCCATCTGACTGGAGTCCTCCCCGGCACAGCCGGTTCGGGGCTTTCCGCCCAGGGGCGGGGACATTGGCGAGGATGGGGAGGCCTTGCTCTGCCCCCATGACCAACCTGGCGATTCCAGCGCTGGTGACGATTGCCGCGCTGCTCGTCTACCAGGTGGCCGCCCTGGCCGTGGGCCGGGCCCGGGTTCAGTACAAGGTCAAGCCCCCTGCCATGACGGGGCCAGCCGAGTTCGAACGGGTGGTGCGGGTTCAGCAGAACACCCTGGAGCAGCTGGTCTTCTTCCTGCCCAGCTACTGGCTGGCCAGCCTGCTGGGCAGGGGCAGCGTGGCCGACGTGCTGGGGATTCTCTGGGTCGCCGGCCGCATTGCCTATGCCGTGGGGTACATCCAGGCTCCCGAGAAGCGGGGCCCGGGCTTCGGCATTGCCTTTCTCAGCAGCGCGGCCCTGCTGGTGATGGCCCTGGTCGGGGCGCTCGGGGCGCTCGGCTGAAACCGGCCCGGGGGGGTGCCCGGCGCAGGGAATCAGCGCTGGCCCAGCAGCTCTTCCCAGGTGAGCGGATTGTGCCCCGAGCCGCCCTGGGCCGCGGCACCGCCACGGGAACCGAGCTGAATCGGGCAGCTGGGATAGGTCGGCTTGCCGGCCCGCCCTGGGGCGAGCAACGAGCGCTGAAGCGAGGGGTTGGAGAAGAAACGGTTGGCCATGGACGTGGACGATCGGATATGGATTGCGCACCGGGACAACCGGGACCCTGACCGCAGCAGCGGTGGTTCCGTGAAGCCACATCAGGTCGAGACACGACCTGTGGATCTGCCCCCAGGAAGCGCAGGGAGCGTCTGGTGCTGGATCCGGCCTGCGCAAGCGTTTCAAGCTTGCCGGCTTCTGCCGGACACTTCACCATAACCCCCATCTGCCCCGTGGCCATGGGGTCGGCACAGGTCGAGGGCGGCGAGGGCGCACTGGAGCGAGGGAGCCAGCGGCCGGTGCTGCCGCAACCGCGGACTCCAGAGGCGGCCGCTGCGCAGCTCCTCGAGGCTGGCCAGCACCATGTCCTGGCCCTCCAGGAGCGTCAGCGACGCCAGCGGCACGGGCAGGGAGGCACGGAAGACGTGGGCGATGCGCTGGCTGTTGTGGTGCCAGAACCAGAAGGGCAGGGGGGATGGAGCCCACCAGTTGATCTCCTCCAGCAATTCCCGGCGCACCGCCTGGGCAGCGGTCTCTCCCGGGTCGAGATGGCCCCCGAACAACCCCCAGGCTCCCGGGGCCACGATGCCGGGGATGTCGTCGCGGAGCTGGAGCAGCCAACGCTCCTGACGCTCCAGCACGGCCAGGGCCACTTCCACGGTCATGGTTCTCGCGCTGGCACGCAGCTGATGGCAGACAGGGCACGGGGAGATCCTCAGGCAGCGAAGGCCTGGAGGGCCAGCGGCCGGGACGCGGCGGCGTTCCTAGGTTGAGGCCATCCCAAGGGAGGCACGCGATCCATGCTCCCTGCCCTGCCCCGCCGCTCCTTCCTCACCCTGGCGGCTGCCGCCACCGGGATGGTGCTGATCGGCCGCTCGGGCCTGAGCCGTCCCGGCACGGCTCCCCCGGCCAGGTTGCCCGCACGGCTGCGCTCCGTGGACGGCCGCCTGGAGCTCGATCTGGTCGCTGAGGTGCGGAACCTGCCCATTCCGGGGGTGACAGGGCCCGTGCTCACCTACAACGGCCTGCTGCCCGGTCCGCTGCTGGAGGTGAGACCCGGGGATCGGGTGCGCCTCCAGCTGCACAACCGTCTGGGCCAGCCCACCAACCTGCACTACCACGGGCTGCACATTCCGCCCGATGGCCAGGCCGACAACGTCTTCCTCAGCGTGCCGCCCGGGGGATCCCAGACCTACAGCTTCACGATTCCGCCCGACCATCCGGCCGGCACCTTCTACTACCACCCCCATCGCCACGGCCACGTGGCCGATCAGGTCTTCGGTGGTCTCGGGGGGGTGCTGCTGGTGCGGGGGGGCCTCGACGACCTGCCGGAGCTGGGCGCCGTTCCCGACGAGGTGCTCTTCCTCAAGGACCTTCCCGCCGACGGCCTCACGGCGGCAAGCGGCGGGGGCTTCGGCATGGGGCCCGGCATGGGGCCCGGTATGGGTCGTGGTATGGGTCCCGGCATGAACACCATGCTCGGCCGCGAAGGGTCGGTGCTCACGGTCAACGGGAGCCTCGCGCCGGACCTGGCGATCGCCCGCGGCGGCCTGCTGCGGCTGCGCCTGGTGAACGGCTCCAATGCCCGCATCTGGCGCCTCGCCCTGGAGGGCCACCCCTTCCATCTGATCGCCACCGATGGCGGCGCCCTCGAGGCCCCCGTGGAGCTCGAGGAGCTGCTGCTGGCTCCAGGGGAGCGGGCCGAGGTGCTGGTGCGGGGCGATCGGGAGGGGGGCCGCTTCCGGCTGCTGGACCTTCCCTACGACCGCCTGCAGGGGATGGGAGGGCGCGGCATGGGTGGGGGCGGCATGGGTGGGGGGCCCTGGGGCTGGGGCCATCACGGCGGCATGGGGCGGAGGGGGCCGGGCCGCGGGGACTCCGCGCAGAACCCGGCGGTCCTGGCCACCCTGCGCTACGAGGGATCGGTGGCCCCGATGGCCCTGCCACGGAAGCTGCTGGCGGTCGAGCCCCTGCCGGCCCCCTCACGCACCCGACACTTCAGGCTCAGCCACGCCATGGCACCAGGGCTGGGGATGGCGTTTCTGATCAATGACCGCGCCTACGCCCATGACCGGGTCGACACCACGGTGCGGCTGGGGGAGACCGAAGACTGGGTGATCACCAACGACGGGGTGATGGATCACCCCTTCCACGTGCACATCAACCCCTTCCAGGTGATCAGCCGCCAGGACATCCCCAGTGCCCACTGCGCCTGGAAGGACGTGGTGCTGGTGCGTCCCGGCGAAACCGTGCGGCTGCGGATCCGCTTCCGGGACTTTGCCGGTCGCACCCTGTACCACTGCCACATCTTCGACCACGAGGAGCGCGGGATGATGGGGATCCTGGAGATCGCCTGAGGTCGCCCTCCCCCTGGCTACGGGGCTCACTCCCCCCAGCGGCGCAGCAGGTTGGTGTAGCTGCGGCTGATCAGATCGAACACCTCGCTCTTGCCCTCCTGCCGGAAGAGCGCCCGGCGGGCTGTGTCGAGTTCGAACAGCAGCTCGCGCTGATCCGCATGGCGCACGCGGCTCTGAATCCAACCCACCGCCACCAGGCGCTCTCCCCGGGTCACGGGCTCGACCCGGTGCAGCAGGGTGCTGGGGTACACCAGGGCATGCCCCGCCGGCAACCGCAGGGCCTCCTCCCCGGATGGCGACTCCAGCACTAGCGCTCCCCCCGCGTAGGCGGCCGGATCACTGAGGAACAGGGTGAAGGAGAGGTCACTGCGGCCCTCCGCCATGAAGGCATTGTCCACGTGACGTCCGTAGCCCTCCCCAGGCCCTGAGCGGCTGAACAGCAACCCGTGCACCCTCAGGGGCAGGGCGGCCGACTGGATGAGGGGGTGGTGCAGCAAGGGCTCGAGCACCCGCGGAGCCAGCCGGGCCTGGAGCGCAGAGGTGCGGTCGAGCTGGCGGTTGTGCTTGACGGTGCGCGCATGCCAGCCGGCGGTCTCGGCACCGGGACGCCAGGCGTCGGAATCGGCCAGCAGGGCGCTGCGGAGGTCCTCCAGCTGACGGGCCTCCAGCAGCGGCTCAAGCGTGAAACGCATCGGATGTGACGAAAGGCACCCAGGGGTGTCGCAAAAGCGCAGCTCCCCTGGCGCAGCACCTCCAACAATGGACCAGCCTCAGTGTCATGCCATGGCCCGCCCCAGCCTTGCCCTCTTCCTCGCCACCGCTGGTCTGGTGGCCGCCACCGTGGGCTGCGGCAAGGCACCGGAACCCATGGAGGGCGGTGAACAGGGGGGCAAGCAGATGGAGACGGTCGTTCCCGGCAGCTCACCGGCCGAGCAGAACGCCGAAAAGGACAACGAGGGCGGCGAAGGTGGGGAAGGCGGCGAAGGTGGTGAGAGCTGAGACGGCCTGAGCATCGCGGAGAGCCCGCCAGGCGGCTCAGGGCTCGACGCCCCAGGGTCCCCAGCCCGATTCGCGGAAGATCCGATACGCCACCGTTGAATTGACGATGGGATCCAGGAGCTGCTCGGGGCTGTGGATCCCCATGGCCGCCATCAGCCGGCGGTTGGCGATGTAGTGGATCTGGAACAGGCCGAAACAGTCGCCGGCACAGCCACGGGCTGTTGGCGAGAGGCCACTCTCGAGATGGGCCAAGCGGATGGCGCTGTCGATGTGCTCCTCCGGCCAGACCTGGCGGATCGCCGCGAGGGCATTGGCGCGGGGAGTCTCGTTGGCCAGAACCCGGGACGGGATCGCGGCCCCGAGAAGGCCCAGGCCCGTGAGCAGCAGCAGGGTCAGAGGGCGGCCTAAGGGCCGGAGCAGCAGGGCCATCTCCAGCAGGAGCGATGGACCGGAACGTACCGGGCCCCATGGGTTCAGGCCAGGGGCTGCCTACGATCGAGCCGCCAGAACCGGGTGCCCTGCAAGTGGCGGATTGGTCGAGGATGGTCCTCTCCTGGACGGGCCTGCTGCTGGTGCTGTTCCTGGTGCTGCACCTGGGCGGTGTTGCCCTGGCGGTGGTCGCCCCGGCCCCCTTCGAGCGCTACGCGGCCCACCTCCACCAGGCCCCCTGGCTGCCGGCCGCGGAGCTCGCCCTGCTGGCGGTGGCCCTGGCCCACATCGGCCTGAGCCTGCACAAGGCCTGGGGCAACGCCAGGGCCGGCAACCGCGCGCGCCTGAGCAGCCGTCGGCGGGACCCGCTGGCCGCCTGGGCAGCCCGGTTCCAGGCGGGGGGAGGGGCCGTGCTGCTCGGGTTCCTGGTGGTGCATCTCGTCCAGCTGCGCTGGCCGCGTCCCTCCGCCGGCCTGGAGCTGGCCGCCCTGCAGGAGGTGCTGCGGCAGCCGGCGCTGCTGCTGCTGTACGTCTGCGGCGCACTGGCCGCCGGCCTGCACCTCTTCCATGGCGGCGAGGCCGCCCAGCGGAGTCTGGGGTTGCTGAGCCCGTCGAATGCCCTCGCCATCCGCCTGAGCGGACGGAGCCTGGCCGTGCTCGTCGGCGGCGGCTTTGCGCTGGTGGCTCTGATGCTCGGAATCCCGGCGTGGGTCGGTGTCCAGCCATGAGCGGACTTCCCGATCCCCGCCTGCCGGCCGGACCGCTGGCGGAGGCCTGGCGACGAACCCGGGAATCGCTGCCGCTGATCAGTCCCCTGCGCAAGCGCGGGCTGGACGTGCTGGTGGTGGGCACCGGCCTGGCCGGCGCCTCGGCAGCGGCCACCCTGGCGGAACAGGGCTATCGGGTGAAGGTGCTCACCTTCCACGACAGCCCGCGCCGGGCGCACTCCGTTGCCGCCCAGGGAGGCATCAACGCCGCCCGCCCTCTGGCCGTCGATGGGGACAGTGTCAGCCGCCTGTTCGCCGACACCCTGCGGGGCGGCGACTTCCGGGCCCGGGAGGCCGGCTGTCACCGGCTGGCGGAGATCAGCAGCTCCATCATCGACCAGTGCGTGGCCCAGGGGGTGCCCTTCGCGCGGGAATACGGCGGCACCCTGGCCACCCGCAGCTTCGGCGGCGCCCTGGTCAGTCGCACCTTCTATGCCCGCGGGCAGACCGGCCAGCAGTTGCTGTACGGGGCCTACCAGGCCCTGATGCGCCAGGTGGCGGCTGGGCGGGTCGAACTGCTGCCCCGCCGCGATGTGCTCGATCTGGTCACGGTGGAGGGCGTGGCGCGCGGGGTGGTCTGCCGCCATCTGCTGACCGGCGCGCTGGAGGTGCACACCGCCCAGGCGGTGGTGCTCGCCACCGGCGGCTACAGCAACGTCTATTTCCTCTCCACCAATGCCCTCAAATCCAACGCCAGTGCGATCTGGAGGGCGTATCGCCAGGGAGCCCTGTTCGCCAATCCCTGTTTCACCCAGATCCACCCCACCTGCATTCCCAGCGGCGATGCGTACCAGAGCAAGCTCACATTGATGAGTGAAAGCCTGCGCAACGACGGCCGCGTCTGGCTGCCCTGGCAGAAGGAGGACACCCGTCCGCCGGCAGAGATTCCCGAGACCGAACGGGATTATTTCCTGGAGCGCCAGTATCCGGCCTACGGCAACATGGTTCCGCGGGATGTCGCCTCCCGCCGCGCCCGGGAGCTCTGCAACGCCGGGTATGGCGTGGGTCCGGGAGGACGCTCGGTCTACCTGGATCTGCGCGATGCGATCAGCGATCAGGGGGAGGCGGTGATCACTTCCCGCTACGGCAACCTCCTCGAGATGTACGAGCGCATCACCGGTGACGACCCCTGCACCACCCCGATGCGCATCTACCCGGCGCCCCACTACACGATGGGGGGCCTGTGGGTCGACTACAACCTGATGAGCTCCATCCCCGGACTGTTCGTGCTGGGTGAGGCGAATTTCTCCGAACACGGTGCGAACCGCCTGGGAGCCAGCGCCCTGATGCAGGGCCTGGCGGACGGTTACTTCATCGCCCCCGCCACGGTCACCGCCTGGCTGGCGGGGCATGGCACGTCCGGGGTGGCGGCCGACCACCCCGCCTGCCGTGACGCTCTGGCCCGGGCTCAGGAGCGCATCGCAGGGATGCTGCAGGTGCGGGGATCGACGCCGGTGGATGTGTTCCACCGTGCACTGGGGAGCGTGATGATCGAACGCTGTGGCATCAACCGCGAAGCGGAGGCTCTGACGGCCGGCCTGGCGGAGGTTGCGGCGCTCGAGCGCCGCTTCCATGCCGAGGTGAGCATCCCCGGCAGTGCCGAAGGCCCGAACCCTGAACTGGAGAAGGCCCTGCGGGTGGCGGATTTCCTCGGGCTGGCCCAGCTGATGCTGTTGGATGCCCTGGCACGGGAGGAATCCTGCGGTGCGCACTTCCGCTCGGAGCACCAGACACCGGAAGGCGAGGCACGCCGGGATGACGAGCACTTCGCCCACATCGCCGCATGGGAGTACCGAGAGGCGACGGATCCCATCCGCCACAGCGAGCCGTTGACGTTCACGGCATTGCAACCCAGCACCCGCAGCTACCGATGAGCCGCACCCTCAACCTGAAGCTGCGCATCTGGCGCCAGGAAACCCCCGAGGGCCCCGGGGCCTTCCGCGCGTACGAGCTGGTGGGGCTGTGCGTGGACCTCTCGCTGCTGGAAGCGCTCGATCACCTCAACGAACAGCTGATCGCCGCCGGTGAGCGGCCGGTGCACTTCGACCATGACTGCCGGGAGGGCATCTGCGGCAGCTGCGGCTTCCTGGTGAACGGCCAGGCCCATGGTCCCCAGGCCGCGACCACCGTCTGCCAGCTCTACCTGCGCCAGTTCCGGGATGGGGACTGCCTCACCCTGGAGCCATGGCGGGCCCGGGCGTTCCCGCCGATTCAGGATCTGGTGGTGGACCGCAGCGCCCTGGACCGCCTGATCGCAGCGGGGGGCTACTGCTCGGTCAACACCGGACAGGCCAGCGATGGCAACGCCCTCCTGGTGGGCCGCGACCAGGCGGCCTCGGCCTTCGCGACCGCCGCCTGCATCGGCTGCGGGGCCTGCGTGGCCAGTTGCCGCAATGCCTCAGCCAGCCTGTTCGTGGCCGCGAAGCTGGCCCACCTGGGCCAGCTGCCCCAGGGACAGCCCGAGCGGGCCAGGCGGGCCAGCTCGATGCAGGCCCAGATGGCGGCGGAGGGCTTCGGGAGCTGCAGCAGCAACCTGGAATGCGAGGCCGTCTGCCCCAAACAGATCTCCGCTGACTGGATCAGCTGGATGCACCGGGAGGGCAGGCCCCCCCTGGGCAAGGCCGCTCAGGGTTGATCGAGGAGTCCCGCAGGTGCCGGGGCCGAACCAGCGCGCGGCTGGTTCAGCAGCGCCAGCACCTGATCGTCCCGTAGCTGCTCGAAGTGCTCGTACCAGAGGCCGACGGCGCGGAGATCGTCGACGACGGCCAGGGCCTCGAAGCGATCCACCAGCTGCGCCAGCTCGGAGGCGATGGCGCGGTCGACCACCGGCACGGCGAGCACCAGCGAGGCCGGGGCGAGCCTGCGGAGCGAGAGCAGGGCCGCCTTCACGGTCATGCCGGTGGCGATGCCGTCGTCCACCACGATCAGCGGCCGGCCGCGCAGCTGCTCCCCCGGCGGATCACCGAAGACCTCCTGGCGGCGCCTCAGTTCCTCCTCCTGCTCCCGCAGCCAGCCATGCATCCTGGCCGTGGTGGCCCGGCGGATCGCCCCGTCCCCGTTGCGCCACACCACCACCCCACCGGCGGCCACCGCCCCGATCGCCAGCTCCGGCCAGGTGGGATCGGCGACCTTGCGCACCGACCAGGTGGCCAGGGGCAACCCGAGCCGGGCGGCCATCGCGGCCGCCACCGGCACGCCCCCGCGGGGAAGGCCGAGCAGAAGGGTGCGGGGGTCGAGCTCCTGGCCCCTGGCCAGCACCGCCGCCAGTTCGAGGCCGGCCTGGTGGCGGTTGGTCCACAGCGGTGGGTGATGGGCCATGACGTCAGGGGGGCATGGGGGATCGGGCCTCCTGGGCGGGGGGTGCTCCGACCAGATGCCGGCGAAACCAGTCGCGGGCCAGCTGGGCCACCTGCTCGAGGGCGCCGGGCTCCTCGAACAGATGGGTGGCACCGGGCACGATCAGGAGGTCGTGAGGGCTGCGAAGCCGGGCGGCGGCCTGGCGGTTGAGCTCCAGCACCGTCGTGTCCCGGCCACCGACGATCAGCCGGGTGGGGCATCCGACCTGAGCCAGGGCATCGGCAGCCAGGTCGGGGCGTCCGCCCCGGGAGACCACCGCCGCGACCACAGCCGGGCGCTCCGCGGCCGCAACCAGGGCAGCGGCGGCACCGGTGCTGGCACCGAACAACCCCAGGGGCAGGTGGCGCAGCTCCGGGCAGTTGCTGCCCCAGTCGATCGCCCCGACCAGACGGCCGCTGAGCAGGGGAATCGCGAAGCGCAGGGAGCGATCGAGCCGGTCGATCCGCTCCTCGGCCGGAGTGAGGAGATCGAACAGCAGCGTGCCCAGTCCCGCCTGCACCAGCACATCGGCCACAAACCGGTTGCGCTGGCTGAAGCGGCTGCTGCCGCTGCCATGGGCGAACAGCACCAGCCCCGCTGCCGGCTCCGGCAGGGTCAGCACGCCCGCGAGGGTGGCCCCGGCCGACACGAGGCTGACGTCACGCGCTGGGGTCGTCGTCCGGCTCACGGGGCCCCTGGAGGCTTCCCTGGTGTTAGCCACAACCGGGCTGTGCGTCACGACCGGGCTGTTGGCCACAACCGGCGCGCGGACGCCCTGGGGGTGGAACCACTGGCGGCCATCCGATCCGGCTGATCCATGGGCTTCAGATGAGCAGCCATGAGCCATGCCGGGATCGGCTGACAGCTGAACCGAGCTTCCTAGGATCTTTCAAGAGCTCGATGAAGCGATGGATGGCCCACCATCAAGCTCTCACACAAGCTCTCACAACCGTTCTGACAGTGCGCCCAACCAGAACATTCCGGAGCGATCCTGGCGACTCCCTGGACTCTCGATCGGCTGGACGTTCTGGCTCCTGCCTGCGCTGATCGGCCTGGGCGCAGCACTGCGGTTTCACGATCCAGGCCACCACTGGCTCTCTCACGATGAGGTCTACACGGCGTTGCGCAGCGCTGGCTTTCCATCCGCCGAGCGGGAGTTGCTGATCTCCCCTTCGGCTGATCTGAGGGCCGAGGATCTGCAGCGCTATCTGAATCTCTCCGAAGCGCATGGCTGGAGAGACACCCTGCGGGAGTTGGTTCGCCACCCCGAACATCCTCCGCTCTACTTCCTGCTGGCGCGTCTGGTGCGTGAAGGGCTCGGCGCATCGATGGAACATGTTCGTCAACTCTCAGCCCTGTTCAGCCTTTTCGCCCTGCCGGCCATGTTCTGGCTCGCCATGGAGGTCTCGGGCTCGATCGGCCTCGCCACCACGGCCGCAGGAACCATGGCCGTGTCACCGCTGCAGCTGCTCTACGCCCAGGAGGCGCGTCCCTACAGCCTGCTGGTGCTGCTGACGGCCCTGGCCAGTGCCGCCTACCTCCGCCTGCGGCGGGCTCCAGACCGGCTGACCTGGGGCCTCTATGGCCTGCTGCTGCTGGCTGGCCTCTACACCAGCCTGCTGTTTCTGCTGATTCCGCTCAGCCATGGCCTCCATGCCCTGCTGCGCCGCAATCCCACCGGCCATCGGCGCCGCTGGGCCTCGGCAACCGGCCTGGCCCTGCTGGGTTTCCTGCCGTGGGCCGGAATCATGGTCTCCAGGCGGGAGGCGCTGATCCAGCACACCGCCTGGCTGCGGGAGCCTCCCCCATCCCTGCCCTTCGGCACGCTCCGCAGCCTGCACTGGAGCTCCCCCTTCCTCGACCTGGGCCATCCGCTGCCGCAGGGATGGGCCCTCGGCGCACTCCCCCTGGTCGTTGGCCTCAGCCTGAGCGGGGCTGTCCTCCTGGCCCGTCGCAGCCCCTCAGGTGGCTGGTCAGCGCTGCTGCTGCTGCTGCTGGCCAACGTGCTGGTGCTGGAGCTGGGGGATCGCCTGACCGGGGGACAACACGCCCTGGTCACGCGCTATCTGCTGCCAGGCCTCCTTGGCTTTCAGATCCTGGTGGCCGCCAACTTCTGGGCACTGCTCAGATCCAGCCACGGCCGTGTGCTGGGGGTTGGCCTGCTGGTGGCCTGCCTGCTTGGCGGTGCCCTCTCCTGCAGGGCCATCCTCACGGCCGAGACGTGGTGGAGCCGCTATGCGATCCACCAGCCCGCTGTGCTCGCCTACTTTCTGGATGCCTACCCAGGCAGCGCCATGGAGATTGTGAACTCGCCGACGAGTTTCGGAGAGGCCATCTCTCTGGCCCAGAGGCTGGCTCCGCACACCAGGCTCCAGTTCACGGAGTCGTACTCCCATCCAGGCAGTGGCGCCATCGTGTACAGGAACCAACTGGGCCAGGTGGTCCTGGCAGCGCCCACCTCCTGAAGCGCCGTCGCAACCATCCTCGAGCGCCTGGAGCCGCCGAACAACCCTGCCACTTCCGCGGAAGCCGGCCCAGTGCCCGTCGGAGCCGCGAGGCCTGCCATCCGTGCCTGAAGGGCAACCGGAACCATCGGCGTGCCGGTGAGGGGATCGCGGCAGCTGCGGCCACGCCCCTCACCGGGCTGACCCATGCCCCGTCGTGGTGGCCGCCACAACGGCCACCTATAACGACTTCAGGGGCCAGGGCCCAGCGTGGCCCCAGCCCGGGGCAGGAGCTTCGCCGGCCTGCTGAGGTCCAGTCATTCCAGAGTGCTGGTTGCGATGGTGATGATCAATTCCGGCGGATGGCAAGCCCTGGGCTCCCTGCTGGCCGCGGCGGGGCTGGCCCTGGTGCCGGGAGCGGCCATCGCCGCAGCGCCCAACGGAACCTGGCTGTCCCAGCCCCAGATCTGGTTTCACACCACCCATGGGAACCTCCCCCAGGTGATGGCGCAAATCCGTGCCAGCGCCTACAGGGTGGTGTTTCTCGATTACCGGAAAGTCTCGGACCCTGTGCAACAGGAGGTTGCCCAGGAAGCCCGCCGCCAGGGGCTGATCCCGGTGGTCTGGGTGCAATCGCCTCAGTACCGCTCCATGAGCATCCCGGAGCTGGTCCATGAAGCGCGCCACGGCGATGGAATCCAGGTGGATGACCATTTTTTCGCGAACTACTCCCTGGCTGATTTCTACAGACTTCGCCACCTCTACACCAAACCGATCTTCTGCAGCATTCAGCCGTTCCAGGCTGGCCTGAGGCCACCGAGTGGCTGCAATCAGCTGGATGTGCAGTGCTACACGAATCAGGGGTTCCAGCAGTGCGTCAAACTCGCCGACCGGCTGGGTGCCGTGGTGAGTCTGTCTGAGAAGAACACGCTCAGACACCAGCCGACCCTGGGGAGCCGACGGTTCAACACGTTCCTGTGGCCGGAAATGAATGTTCCCCGCCCGGGACGGCTCAGCCGGGGTGATCAGCCGTGAGGCCGCCTGTGAAGCGGTGTGGCGTCAGACCCCGGGCGTGTTGCCCGATCGCCCCCCCATGGACAGGATGGAAGCACCCCCATCCACGGGGAGCCATGTCCCTCCCCCCCCGGTCTGCCTCCTGGCGAGCCCGGCCATCGGGCCAGGCGAAATCCCCGGCGAGCCCCTACCGACGCGAGGCGCTGGTGGATGCCCTGCTGGATCTGCGGGAACGCCACGTCCTGCTGTGGGATGACCACCGCCGGGCGGGCAACGTGGTCGATGCCAGCCGCACCAGCCAGCTGCTGAGCGCGATCGACCGGCGACTCCAACAGCTCACCGCCCGACCGCGGCGCTCGGCCTGGTGGCCCTGGGTGGCGGCGCTGGGAACGCTGTATCTGGTGCTGCTGCTCCACTGAGGGTCCGGTGGGTCCTGGGCTGGCGGCTTGGCGAGCCCATCCCTAAGGTCTGGCTGACCTGTGGCTGACCTGCTGGTGGGCGCTTCCCTGCCGTTGCGCCTGGGCTGTGAGGCCAGCGGCACCGCCGCCATCGCCTACGCCGCCATCTGCGCTCCGCAACTGGCCAGCGAACCCCTCGGCCAGGCCCTGTTTGTGGGCCTCACCGTGGCGACCTTGATCCACGTCTTCGGCCGGATCAGCGGAGCCCACTTCAATCCAGCCGTGAGCCTGGTGCTGATGCTCCGGCGGGGCGACCGTCGACGGGAGCTGCTCGCCTACTGGCTGGCCCAACTGGCCGGCGCCATGGCCGTCATCCTGGGTCTCGGATCCACCCTGCCTCCGGCGCACACCAGCGCGAGTGCCACTCCGTTCGGCCCCGAACTGGTGTTCACGACGGCCCTGCTGGTGCTGATCGTGAGCTGGGCCCGGGAAGGGAAGCTCTGCCCCTTCTCCCAGCCCCTCAGCGGGATGGTGATCGGGGCCGGCCTCACGGTGTTCGCGGCCCTCGCCGGCCTGCTGGGCAGCGGGGTGCTGAACCCTGCCCTGTCGGTGGCCCTGGCCCTGCGGCAGGGGGCCGGATCCCTGCCGTCGCCGCTCCTGGACCAGCTGCTGGCCCAGGGGCTGGCCGCCGGGCTGGTGCTGGTCGGCCTGGGGAGTCCCGAGCAGGACCGCAGCTTCGCCAGCTGGCTGCGATCCCGACTCTGGTCCTGGCGTTCGGTCGCTTCAGGCGCCAGCCATGGGGGCAGGGGGACTTGAACCCCCACAACGTCGCCGTCTGCGGATTTTAAGTCCGCTGCGTCTACCGATTCCGCCATGCCCCCGGCCCGGGCACTTTAGATTTGCCCCAACCTGCCCCACCATCGCCGTGCCGCTGCCTGGGTTCATGAGCGCGATTTCATCCGATACCCTGCTGGTTCTCGGCCTCTATGGGGTGCTGGCCGGCGCCTACCTGGTGGCGATCCCCCTGGCTCTCTACGCCTGGATGGCGAAGCGCTGGACCGTCATGGGCAAGCTGGAGCGTTTCGGGGTCTACGGCCTGGTGTTCCTGTTCTTCCCAGGTCTGATTCTCTTTGCACCCTTCATCAATCTGCGCATGGCAGGCCAGGGCGCCCGATGACCAAGGGGCAATCCCTGCTGGTCGGGCTGCTGGTCTTCGCGGTGGGCGGTGGAGGCTATGCCCTGTTCCAGGCCAATGGCTTCCAGGGCTTCTCCGCCGGCATCGCCGCCTCCGCCCTCCTGATGGTGCTGGTGGTGGGCTGGACCGCCACCTACCTGCTGCGGGCCATCAGCGGCAACATGACCTACATGCAGCAGCGCCGCACCTACCGCGAGGCCTACGACGCGGCCACCACCGAGGAACTGGAGCGCAAGTTCGCCGCCCTCAGCCCGGAGGAACAGCTGCAGCTGCTGCGGGAGACCGGCCAGCTCGATCCCGAAGCCGATCCCGTGCGGGGCGAGGCATAGGCTCACCTCCAGGACCCGTTGCGCCGCTGTGCTCTCTGCCCCGACCCCGATCCAGCAGCGCTTCAACGATCTCCGCGCCGGGGGCCGCTGTGCCCTGATGCCCTTTCTGATGGCGGGAGATCCCGATCTGGCCACCACCGCGGCCACGCTGCTGGCCCTCCAGGGCGCCGGTGCGGATCTGGTGGAGCTCGGCATCCCCTACAGCGATCCCCTGGCCGATGGCCCTGTGATTCAGGCGGCGGCCGGCCGCGCCCTGGCGGCCGGCACCACGCCTGACCGGGTGCTGGCGATGCTGGCCGGCCTGCAGGGAGAACTCACCATCCCGGTGGTGCTGTTCACCTACAGCAACCCCCTGCTCAACCGGGGCATGGAGGCCTTCTGCCAGGCGGCGGCCCAGGCCGGGGCGGCCGGCCTGGTGGTGCCGGACCTGCCCCTGGAGGAAGCCGAGAAGCTCTCCCCGATCGCCGCGGCGGAAGGCCTGGATCTGGTGCTGCTGGTGGCCCCCACCACCCCGCCCGGGCGGATGGCGCGGATTCACACAGCCAGCCGCGGTTTCACCTATCTGGTGAGCGTCACGGGCGTGACGGGGGTGCGCACCAACCTGGAGGCCCGTGTCGGCTCCCTGGTAAGCCAGCTCAAGACGCAGGGGGAGACCCCGGTGGCGGTGGGGTTCGGCATCTCCGGAGCCCAGCAGGCACGCCAGGTGCGCGACTGGGGCGCCGACGGCGCGATCGTCGGCAGTGCCCTGGTGAAGGCGATGGCGGAAGCCGGCGCCCAACACGCCGATGTGGCCGCCGCCGCCGGGCGGTTCTGCGCCGAACTACGGGCCGGCCTGGACCAGTGAACCTGCGCCGAGCATCCCGGCGGAACTCGGGGTCCCGGCAGAGGCCCCGGCACGCCAGGCCGGTCCGCAGGCCCCCAGGCTGCTGAGCAGGGCCAGGCTCAGCAGCAGCGGTCTCAACAACACCAGGAGCGGATCGCGCGAAACCTGGGTCGGGCCTGCGTTGAAGCGGCGTGGTGGCGTGGCCATCGACCGATCGCAACTGCCCCATGATGGCCCCAGCCCCCAGGCTCCGCCGTTGCTGTTCTCCGCCGCCTGTGAACGCAACCGCGTCCCCCTGCTCGCGGTGCTGCGCCGCTGGCTGCCCCCGGCAGCCCGGGTGCTGGAGGTGGGCTCAGGCAGCGGCCAGCACGCCGTGTTCTTCACCCAGCAGCTGGAGGGCCTTGTCTGGCAGCCGAGCGAGCGGGCCGAGGCCATGGCGCCACTCGCCGAGCGCATCAGCCTGGAGGGCTCCAGCCAGCTCGCTGCAGGGTCCGGGCTCCACCTCCCCCTGGTCCTCGATGTGACCCAACCCCAGGACTGGCCGGTGGGGCCCTACGACGCCGTGTTCAGCGCCAACACCGCCCACATCATGGACACCGGAGCCGTGGCCGCCTTCCTGGCGGGCAGCAGCCGGGTGCTGGGTCCAGGCGGGCTGCTGCTGCTCTATGGCCCCTTCTGCGATGGGGGGGTGCACACGGCGGCCAGCAACGCTGCCTTCGACGCCCATCTGCGCGAGCTCGATCCGGCCATGGGGGTGCGGGATGCGGAGCAGCTGAAGCATCAGGCCGGCAACCTCGGACTGGAGTCGGTGGCGGATGTGGCGATGCCGGCCGAGAACCGGACCCTCATCTGGCGCCGTCGGGCGGGAGCTCCATGAGCGAGGCCAGCGATCTGTTCGGAGCCGTGGCCACCGCCTATGCCCGTCACCGCCTCACCTATCCCGCCCCCTTTTTCGAGGCCTTCACCGCGCGTCTCGGGCACGGGGCCCGGGTGTGGGACTGTGGCTGCGGCAGTGGCCAGGCCGCCCTGGACCTGGCGGAGCGCGGGCTGCAGGTGATCGCCACCGATGCCAGTGCCGCCCAGCTGGCCGCAGGCCGGCCGCACCCCCTGATCGAGTACCGCCTGGCCCCGGCGGAAGCCAGCGGACTGGAGAGCGCCAGTGTGGACGGGGTGCTGGTCGCCGCGGCCGTGCACTGGTTCGACGCGGAGGCCTTCAACGCCGAGGTTCGCCGGGTGGCGCGCCCCGGGGCTCTGCTGGCCTGGATCGGTTACCTGCCGCTCCAGATCCCGGACGCACGCCTGCAGTCGACCCTGGAGCAGTTCCGCACCGTGGTGCTGCGGCCCTGGTGGGCACCGGAATGCGACTGGGTGGAGCAGCGCTACGCCGGTCTTGCCTTCCCCGGCCTCGAGGAACCGTTTCTCCAGGGTCTCTGGATCGAGCGCCACTGGCGGCTCAGCGATCTGCTCGGGCACATCGGCACCTGGTCGGCGCTGCAGCGGAGCCGCCACCAGGGCCTGGAGCTGCTCGAGCCCCTGGAGGCCGCCCTGGGCCGCCAGTGGCCGGGGCAGGGCAGCACGCCCCTGCCGCTGCGCTGGCCGTTCATGGGACGCTGGGGCAGGGTTGATCCGGCTGGCGATGGTGCGGGTGGCCCTGGCCCGATGCGTTGACCCTCCCGTCTCCCTGTGCCCCACCACGCCGACCGACCCACCAAGATCTGCGCCTTCTGTGGGCGCCCCTTTCAGTGGCGGCGCAAGTGGACACGCGTCTGGCAGGAGGTGCGCTACTGCTCCGAGCGCTGCCGCAGGACAGCCCGCAGCCCGTCGAACAGGCGACGGAGCGCCTCGGCGAGCTCCGGCTCCGACAACAGGCCGTAACTCAGCCTCAGGGTGGGTCCGTGCACCTCGGGATCCAGCCCGAAGCTCTCGCCGCTGATGGCGGCGACCCGATGCTCCAGCACGAGCCGTCGCATCAACCCGTCACCGCTGAGGCCAGCAGAGTCCACCGCCAGCAGGGCATAGAACGCCCCCTCCGGTTCGCCGAGCAGCCGCACCGGCAGCCCCCGCCGGCGCTCCTGCTCCACCGCCTCCAGCAGCTGCCGTCGCCGCTGATCCAGGGCGCTGATCCGCGGCGCGCACCAGGCGGGGCCCGCCGCGAGGGCCGCCACGGCGGCCCGCTGGATCAGCCGCGGGGGACAGATCATCACGGTGTCCTGCACCTTGGCCAGGGCACTGGTGAAGGCGCGGGGCGCCGCCATGTAACCGACCCGCCAGCCCGCCATGCCGTAGGCCTTCGAGAGGGTCTGGAGCGTCACGGTGTGGGCGCCGCTGCCGGGCTGGGCCCCCGGGCTCCAGTGGGGCCGCTGGCCATGGGTGAACAGGGCATAGGCCTCATCGCTGATGTGCAGCAGGCCCTGGCGGGCGCAGAGGGTGTTGATGGCGGCCAGGACCTCCGGGGGCATCACCACCCCGCTGGGGTTGTTGGGGGAGACCGTCACGATCGCCCGGGTGCGGGGGGTGATCACGGCCGCCAAGCGGTCCGGATCGGGAACCAGCCCGGCATCCACCGCCACAGGACGCCCCCCGGCCAGCTGGATCGCCATCACATGGTTGAAGTAGTTGGGCAGCGGCAGGAGGACCTCGCCGGGCTCGGCGGCCGGACCGTCACACAGAACCTGGGCGATGGCGTTGAAGGCCATGTTGCTGCCGGCGGTCGCCAGCAGGTTGCTCCCCTCCAGGTCGAGGCCGTGGACCGTGCCGAGGGTCTCCGCCACCGCCGCCAGCAACGCCGGATCGCCGCCGACGCCGCCATAGCGGTCAAGCGACCCGTCGTTCTCGGCCAACGCCTGGTGGATCGCCTCCTGCACCGTGGCGGGCGGCCCCCAGGCGACCATGCCCTGGGCGAGGGACAGGGTGCCCGGGGAGCGGGCGACCAGGGCGGCCAGTTCGGGAATGACCGGGCTGAGCACCCCCGCCAGCCTCGCAGAGGGACCTGGAAGGGAAGGCGCCATGGCGAAGGTTCTGGGGTGGGCGCCGGGGGGGCCGCAGCCGCGCCCGGCAGCCAGGATCATCAGAGGTTGTACTTCTCGGCCGTACGGGCCTTGCAGGTGGCCTTGGCCTGCTCCTGCGACTTGCGGTTCTTCATCTCCTGCACCACACAATCGCAGGTGTAGTCGGCCATCCCGGCGGGGGCCGGTTTGCCGGAAGCCTTGACTTCGTCATTCACCGCAGCGAGGCAGTACTTGCGGATCATGAAATCCATCATGTTGGCCTGGGAAGGCAGGGCTGCTCCGATGGCAAGGACAGCCAGAGCAGCGGAGCGGATCAGCATCGCGGGTGAGAAAGGGGGGATCGGGGGCCCCTTCCTATCACCACCCGGCGGGGCTTGACCAAGGCCCCGCAGACAACGATTCCGCTTTCGAGACGAAGCTCCGCCGGGACGGGGAAAGACCGGCCGATAGGGTCGGGATCTGGAGCGATACAACCATGGCCCGATTCGTCCTCTGGGGCACCTACTGCGACAACGCCCTGGACAAGCGTGCCCCCTACCGTGAAGACCACCTGGCCGGGCTGCAGCGTCAGAAGGATGCCGGCACCCTGATCACCCTGGGGCCCACCGAAGGAAGCACCCATGTGTTCGGCATCTATGAGGCCGAATCGCGGGAACAGGTCGAGGAGTGGGTCAAGAACGACACCTACTGGCGCCACGGCATCTGGACGGCCGTGGAGATTCACCCCTGGATCCAGGCGTTCTGAACGGGCTGATCGCCGTGGCTGTCAGCCCCGGGGCCAACCGGCCTGGGCCTGCTGCCAGACCCAGGCCGCGACGGCACCGACTCCCTCTTCGCCCAGCACGCTTTCATAGCCGCCCATCTGTCCGATGCCAGCGGCGGCAATTGCCGCGATCGCCTGCTCCGAGTTCACACCCTGGCGTTCCAGGGCAGCCAGTTTGAGCGTCTTGCCCCGGCGGATGATGTTGCCACCGTTGAGGTGACAACCGGCGCAGTGATTCTCGAACAGCACGGCTCCCCCTTGATGCTCCGCCAGGGCAAATCCGGGCCGGGCGGGGAGCACCACCAACAGCAGCATGACCAGCAGCATGACCAGGAGCGGCACCACCCTCCTCAGCCAGGACGCACGCGAGCGTCCGGCACTGGGCTCACCCTGGCCCTGAAACAGCATCGGCGCGAGCGCTCCGCAGGGGATCACGGGCAACACAGCCATCGGGCGGAGAGCACAGGGGGCCCACAATTCTGAATGGGCAGCAGGCTGGCCGGCGCCACCAGCCGCACACAACAAAAGGACGGCTGCCGCATGGCGACAGCCGTCCCGAGGGTCTGAGGGCTCAGGGCCGAGCGATCAGTCCTCGTCTTCGTCAGTGGAGCCGGCCGGAATCAGGCGGATCTGCTTACGACCCAGCTTGATTTCGAATTCGTCGCCCGGCTTGAGGTCGAGCAGCGCGGTGTAGGCCTTGCCAATGAGCAGGTTGCCATTGCCCTGAACGGTGGCGACATAGCTGAGCTTGCGCCCACCTTTGCCGACCTTGCCAGAACCACCAAGCTCCACGCCCTTGGCCTCCAGCAGGGCCTCATAGAAGGCGGTGAAGTTGAGGCGCTCGCCACCGTCCTTCTTCGTGGACACGTAGCCGCAGGCACGGACGATCTCCGACTTGCCCACGTCACCAAGCTCTTTGACCTTGGCCAGCAGTTCAGATCCGGTGAGCATCGATCAGAAAGGTAGTAGGGGGAATGTTCCCTCTGTTTACATCCGAAATGTACACCAGCGCATGCTGTTGACAAGCGATCCGCTTACGAGTGGATATCCGCCCGGGATGTTGCCCACTCAGGAGGCCCAACCCCGCCGACCCGCAGGCCAGTGGTAGAACTCGGCCAGAAGCGATGGGGTGGATGATCTCCCTGCGTGTGCTCCAGCCCGACGATCTCGATCAGCTCATCGGCGTCTATCGCGATGCGGTGATCAGCCAGGCCGTTGGCCTCTACACCCCTGCCCAGATTGCGGCCTGGTCACAGCAGGCTGCGCAGAGCAATGTCCTGCGGGACAGCCTTCGGTACGGCCATGGAGTGGCCAGCTGCGCGCTCGACGATCCGACACGAATCGAAGCGTTCGGCATTCTGGATCCCGGCGATCGCCTCGCCCTGCTCTACTGCCGCGGGCAGGCCTGCCGGCAGGGCCGTGCCTCAGCGATTCTGGAGCGGCTCACTGACCACGCCCGGCAGCAGGGGGTGCAGCAATTGCGCACCGAAGCCAGCCAGCTCTCCAGGCCACTCTTGCTGCGAAGGGGCTGGAGCGTGGAAGCGGAGGAAACGGTGCAACTGGGCAACCAAGGGTTCCTGCGCTGGCGGATGATCAGGCCCCTGCACCCACAGCCCATGTCCGCCGGATCCAGCCATGGCTGAAGCCCATCTGCAGCTGTTCCTTGAGAAGGTGCGTCAGCTGAATGCCTTCGTGGCGCTCAGCGAGGCCAACCCCGATCTGCGCAGCGCTCTGCGCGACTGCGACCACCACCATCAGGTGGTCGCCCTGGCCCGACGCCATGGCTTCGAGATCGGGCGACGCTGGGGGGAGCAGGACGTGCCCTCAGCGGCAGGGGGCGAGCATCTTCTGGCCGGCCCCTGTCCACCGGCAGGCCAGGAGTTCACCCGGGTGCTCGAGCGTGGCGACAGCTGGCGGCTCGAGCTGATCCACTCCTGCGCGGCGTCGAGTCCTCCGGACTTCTGGTATGACCAGAGCGAGCACGAGTGGGTGACCCTGTTGCAGGGCAGCGCTCGGATTCAGTTCGCCGACGAACCGACGGTGAGGGAACTCTGTCGCGGTGACAGTGTGCAGATTCCGGCCCATCGCCGCCATCGCGTCGTGGCTACCGACGCGGCTCCCGGATCCGTATGGCTGGCCCTGTTCTGGCAGGGGGCTTGCGCAGGGTGAGGGAACGCACCAACCAGTAAGCCGCCGCCAGGGCCAGCACGGCGACCCCGAGGCCGGCCAGGAGCTGGGGCTTGCTCTCCGCCCCGGCGGGCAGCACGATCACCTTCCGTGCCACGGCGGTCATGGCCGTGAGCAGCACCAGCTCGATCTGCACCACATGGCGGCGCAGGTAGGAGGTGATGTTCTGCAGCACCTCCAGGGCGATCAGCAGGTTGAGCAGGTCCCCGAGCACCCGGTTGAGCTTCTCACCGAGCCAGGGGGTGCTCGGGACCGTCAGGGCCCAGCCCACCTGCCAGACCAGCTGGGCTGTGGCGGCCAGCATGACCACCATGAGGATGAGCCCGAGCAGCTTGGCGAGCTGCTGCTCGGCACGGTCGATCACGTGGAGGTAATTCACGTCGTCGAGGAGCCGGTGCAGGCGGCCACGGCTCAACCGTCGAGAGGGCATGGGAGAAGGTTCTGGACGCTCAATTGTTGAACATCTCGTACTGGGGCCTGGCCTTGGTGTCGCTGGGTGAGTTCTCCAGCTCGGTGTCGCAGGTGATCGTCCCATCCGGGGACGTGACGCAGTTCTTCGGCTTGACCTTGGTGGCGGGTCCGACCGTACTGCCCGGGCCGAGCAGATAACTCTCCCTCTGGGCCAGGGTGGGTTGGGCGAGGGCGACCAGGCCGGCGGTGATGCCGAGGGCCAGGCGCGCACCTCGGGAGGCCATGGCGCCGAGCAGGGGGATCAGGGGTCGCAGCGGCCGGGGCGATTCGGGCATGGCTTCTGCTGGGGCTGTGTCACCCCACTCTGCCTTCAGCGCCCCAGCCCTGCAGCTCTTCAGCCCTTCAGATCCTCACTGAGGATCTCCTGGAGCAGCAGGTCGAGCTGGCCGAGTGAGGACTCCCCTGCATCGCGGTCGCCATCCGCCCCGGAGGGGGGGGCACTGTCCTCCCGCTGCCAGCGGTCCTCGATGCCACAGAGCTGGTGGGCCAGGCCGGTGAGGCCCTCACCGGCATAGGTGCGCTGCAGGGACTCCAGCAGCACCGGCATCCGGATCGAACTGGCCTGAAGGGCCCGGCGCAGGTCGGCCTGGGTGCGGCCGGTGTGGCGCAGCCAGTCCTTCACAAACGCCTGGAGATCGTCCAGCTGCTCTGCGGTGAGGGAATCCATCGCGATCAGCGACCGAGGGGGAACCAGCGATCCAGTCTGCGCTGGGCCCGCAAGCGGATGGCCTCGGTGCGGTGCCGACCACAGATGCCCAGCAGGGCCGTGACCGCCACCAGATCGTCACTGAATCCGGCCACCGGAATGAAATCCGGAATCAGATCCAGGGGCACCAGGAGGTAGGTGAGGGCGGCCAGCACGGTGAGCTTGGCTGGCGCCGGGGTTTCCGAGTCCAGGAGCAACTCGAGGCATTCGAGGGCCGGTCGCGCCAGGCCCCGCCCGGCACGACGCAGCAACTTCAGCAACAGGGCCTCGTCCACCACCGTGCTTTCCAGCACCTCGGCATCGACGGGTTGGGTCACGGTCAGCTCAGCGGCCTACTTCGCCATTGTTGGGCGTTTCAGGCCTCGACCAGACCGCTCTCGATGCCGGTTTTCCGCAATTTGCGCAGGGCTCGCTGCACCACCTGCCGGCAATATTCCCGGCTGCACTCCAGTTGGCGCGCCACTTCGGCGAGGGTGCGCCACTCGTGGCTCCCATCCAGCCCGAAGCGCAACATCAACACCGTGCGCTCCTTGGGGGTGAGGTTGGAACGGTCCAGCAGGGTCCAGACCGAGGCGCTGCGCTCGGCCAGCTCAGCCCGCTCCATTGGCGCCAGATCCGGGCTGGGGAGCACATCCACGAGCTCGGAGGGATCGGACTTCGACTTCACCACACCCTGGAGGCTCACGGTGACACTGCGGAGCTCACAGCCGAGCAGTTCCTCCACTTCGCCGACCGAGAGCTCGAGCATGCGGGCCAACGCCGCTGGCGAGGGGGCAACGCCATGGGACTGGAGGTAGCGGGCCTTGGCGGCGCGCAAGCGGGTGAGCTTCTCGTTCACGTTGACGGGAATCCGGATCGTGCGGCTCTGGGTGGAGAGCGCCCGGTTGAGCCCCTGGCGGATCCACCAGTAGGCATAGGTGCTGAAACGGTGACCACGGGTGGGGTCGTACTTCTCGACCGCCCGGGTCAGGCCGAGGGTGCCCTCCTGGATCAGATCGAGCAGGTCCAGCCCCTTGTTCTGGTAACGCTTGGCCAGGTTGACCACCAGCCGCAGGTTCGCGGTGATCATCTGGTTCTTGGCCCGCTCACCCACCCGCAGGGTGCGCTTCTCCACATCGTTGTACTCACAGGCCGGCCCCTGGCCACCGGCTTCGCGGCAACGCTCCTGCAGAACGGCCATCGCCTGCACCTTCCGGCCGAGGGTCAGCTCCTGCTCGGGCGTGAGCAGCTGGTGACGGCCGATTTCGCCGAGATAGGCGCTCAAGGAGCTCGCCATGGTTCGCCTGTGCACTGAATTGAACCTACGGAGTTTTCGAGCGGAACAAAGAACCAGCGGAAAAGCTTCCAACTTTCCAACTTCCTTTCCAATCTCAGAAACACTTCAGATTCGTTCTTCCGCAAACATTTCACATTTCCCCCCTGCCCCCCGCTACCGTGCGCCCTCCCATTGTCCCCGCTGCATGGCGCTGCTGGCTGCACTCCCTGCCGACGTCCTGCCGCGCGCCGGCGTGGCCTACGTGCACTACCTCAGCTTCATGGTCTGTTTCGGGGCCCTGGTCCTGGAGCGGCGGCTGATCGCCCCCAACCCCAGCCGTCAGGACGCCACCCTGATGGTGATCACCGACATCGTGTACGGCCTGGCAGCCCTGGCCCTGCTCGGCAGCGGCATCCTGCGGGTGCTCCACTTCGGCCAGGGCAGCAGCTTCTACACCGAGAACCCCCTGTTCTGGTGGAAGGTGGGTCTCTACCTCTCCGTAGGCGCCCTTTCCCTCTACCCCACCGTCACCTACATCCTCTGGGCGATCCCGCTGCGGAAAGGCGAACTTCCCCAGGTGAGCGAAGCCCTGGCCAGCCGTCTCGCCTGGATCCTGAACATCGAACTGGTGGGCTTCGCCCTGATCCCCCTGCTCGCCACCCTGATGGCCCGGGGCGTGGGCCTGCCCTCCTCGCCACTGGTCTGAGCCGGGGGGCCGTGAAGCGGATCGATCGGCGGTGCGGCGGCCGGCCCCGCCACCAGCTCTCCCCTGCCCCGAGGCTGCTGCTTCTGCTATCGGCCCTGCTGCTCCAGCTGCCGATCCAGCCACCAGCCCCCGTTCAGTCCAGCCCGCTCCCGGATCCCTGCCCCCCTGAGCAGGCGGCCCATCCCCTCCCGCCCCCCCTGCCTGAGGGGACCTCCCCTGCCCCGGGCTCGCCTGCCGGCACGGGGACAGCGCCGGACAGCTACCGGCACAGGCTCCGGTCCACCCCCCACGGCTGGGCGAGGCGGGACCACTGGTGCGTGTGGGTGGAACCCGGCAGCAGCGAAGGCCCCGCAGCCCGCTGGGACCGGCGCTGGAGCGATGCCGTCCAGGCCGCCCTGGCCGAGTGGTCAGGCCTGCTGCCCCTCACCCAGGTGGACGAACCAGAGCGGGCCCAGGTGCGGGTGCTGCGGCGACGCCCCCCCCTGCGCGGCGGCCGCGCCAGCCATGGCAGGGCGGAGCTGGCGCTGCGGCAGGTGCAGCGAGGCGGGCTGTGGAGGCTGGAACCCCTGGTGGTCGTCCACGTCAGCCCTGATCAGCGGCAGGAGGCCACCCAGGCGACCGCTCTGCACGAGCTGGGGCACGCCTTCGGCCTCTGGGGGCACAGCGACGATCCTGGGGATGCGATGGCCGGCGTGCCCGGCCCCGTGCCGGTGCTGCGACTCAGCGAACGGGACCGGACCACCCTGCGCTGGCTGCAGCGGCAGCCGGAGCTCAGCCCAGAGCACCCGCCCGACGGGGAGACACCACAAGGGCTGTCAGGAACGCCAGCAGTTGAAGGATCACCACACAGGGACCCGACGGCAGATTGAGCAAGCCGGAGAAGAGCAGCCCGAGCACGCCGCAGCTGGCTCCCAGCAGGCAGGCCAGCAGCATGTAGAGCGTGAAGTTGGGGCTGAGCAGCCGGGAGGAGCAGGCAGGGATGACCAGAAACGCGCTGATCAGCAGCACCCCCACCGCCTTGATCGACAGGGCCACGACCACCGCCAGCACCACCACGAACAGCAACCGCTGCCAGCCCACCGCGACCCCCTGGGCCGTGGCCAGGGCGGGGTCGAGGGTCAGGAGGATCTGGCTGCGACGGGTCAGAACGAGGTAGGTGGCGACGACCACCAGCAGCAGCCCGATCAGGGCGAGATCGCCCCAGCCCACCGCCAGGATGTCGCCGAAGAGCAACTGCTCGATGCTGCTGCGCTGGCCCGGCACCAGGCTCAGCACCACCACGGCGATGGCCAGAGCCGAGGAATAGATGATGTTGAGCAGGGCATCGGAGGGCAGCCGGCTTCGCTCGACCAGCTGTCCCACCACCAGGGCGAACAGCACCGCGAAGGGGATCAGCACGATCGTGGGATTGAGCCCCAGCAGCAGCCCCAGGCTGATGCCCAGCAGGGCGGAGTGCCCCAGCGCGTCACTGAAGAAGGAGAGCTGGCGCAGCACGGCAAAACTGCCGAGCAGGCCGCCCAGGGCCCCGCTGAGCAGCCCCGCGAGCAGGGCCCGCTGCATGAAGGGCAAGGTCAGCAGCTCGGCCAGGCCGGGGGGGGTCATGCCCGGGGCAGGGGCGAAACCGGTGGCGTCGGCGCAGGAGCCAGGGAGGGCTCCGGGGCATGGTGGTGGTGGTAGGGCACGTAGCCCGGTCCGTAGAGGGCCTCGAGCTGGCCAGGGCTCAGGGCATGGTCCGGCGCACCGGAACAGCGCAGGCTGCGGTTGAGGCAGAGCACCCGATCACAGGTGCGGCGCACCATGGCGAGATCGTGGGAGACCTGCAGCACGGTCCACCCCTCACTGCGCCGCAGATCGAAGAGCAGGTTGTGAAACTGCTCGGTGGCCTGGGGATCGAGGCCGGCCTGGGCCTCGTCGAGCACCAGCAGCCGGCGCGGCCGCACGACGCAGAAGGCCAGCAGGACCCGCTTCCACTGGCCGGTGGAGAGCTCGCTGATCAGGCGGTCGGCCAGATCGCTGCAGCCGACCTTGGCCAGGGCCTGCTGCACGGCAGCCGATCGGCCCCTCCTGCGGGCCCAGGGAAACTGAAGGCCGGAGGGATCCCAGCCCAGGGCCACGAACTCGCGGACGCTCAGGGGAAAGCGGCCGCGGATCGCCACCTGCTGGGGGAGGTAGGCCAGCTGGGCCCGCACGGCGGCAGGCAAACGACCGGCCTGGGTGAGCGGGGCGCCCAGCACCCGCACCTCGCCAGCGTCCCGGGGCAGCACCCCGAGCAGGGCCTGGACCAGGGTGCTCTTGCCGGCGCCATTGGGGCCCACCAGGGCCGTGTCGGACTCCGCGGGCAGGTCAAAGCTGACGTTCTCAACGGCGGCAGGGGCCCGTCCGGGTCGGGCTCCAGGACCATCGCGGCGGACGGTCAGGCCGCTGACTTCGAGAACCGTTTCCATCATCAGTTCACGCTAGCCGCAGCCCCGCCCCCTGCCCCCTGCAAGGCCCGGACCAGCGCCTCACCGTTGCGTTCCATCACCGCCAGGAAGTGCTCCGGAGCCTGGCCCCCTGCCACGGCGGCCGACTCGAGGGGATCGAGGGTGATCAGCGTGAGGCCCCGGTCCCGGGCCAGCGCCGTCAGGGCGCCAGCCGGCGCGCCGGGATCCACCAGAACCCCACCCAGGCGCTGGGCGCGCACCACCGCATCCACCCGGCGCAGATCCGCCGGCGAGGCCGGCACCTCCGGCTCCGGCACCAGGAACACGGTGTGCAGTCCGTAGCGGCGAGCCAGATAGGGCGCGACATCGTGCTGGGTGACCAGCGTGCGACCGCGGTAGGGCCCCAGGTCACGGGCCAGGCGGCTGTCGAGCCGGGCCAGACGCGCGGAGAACGCCGCGGCACGGGCGCGATAGCCCTTGGCGCAGGACGGGTCGAGACGCACCAGGGCCTCGCGGATGGTCGCGACCTGCTGGATCGCCAGGCGGGGGTCCAGCCAGACGTGGGGATTGTCCGGGCCATGGCTGTGGCCGGCATGGCCCCCGGCGGAGCCCGGCTCCATCCCCGCCGGGATCGGGGCGATGCCCTGGCTGGCCTCGACGACCTCCAGCCGCCCCTGGGCCCCGGCGGCGATCAGCCGCTCGAGGAAGGTCTCCATCCCCAGCCCATTCACCACGAGCAGCCGGGCCTGCCGCAGGCGCACCAGATCCGCGGGGCTGGGCCGGTAGCCATGGGGTCCTGCCCCCGGCGGCAGCAGCTGGGAGACCGCCGCACAGTCCCCGGCGACAGCCTGGGTGAGGGCCGTCATCGGAAAGATGGTGGTCATCACCGTGGGACCGGATGCGGCAGGAGCGGACGCGGCGGGAGGGGACGCAGCGGCCTCAGGGGCGGGGGTCCTGGGGACCGGCCGCAGCGCACATCCCACCAACGCGGCCGCCCCGAACAGGGTCGCGAGGGCCCCGGCCCACGGGCCGGCCGACCCTCCCTGACCCGAAGCCCTCGCTCGCGACACCGGCGCCCTCAGCCCATGACAAGGCGAACGATAACCGTTCTCAGTGCCATGGGCCGAAGGGGGTCAGTCCCGCCGTGGAGCCCCCCGACGTCGGGCCAGCACCTCCTGCACGCGGCGCCAGCTCACCCCGTGCAGGGCCAGGGCCACCTGCAGATGAAACAGGATGTCGGCCGCCTCTCCGGCGATGGCGTCGGCCTCGCCGTCCTTGCAGGCCATCACGAACTCGGCACTCTCCTCGCCGATCTTCTTGAGGATGCGGTTGTCGCCTCCCTCCAGGAGCTTGTTGGTGTAGCTGCCGGGCTCGGGATGGTCGCGGCGCCCCTCGATGACGCGCATCAGCTCCGTGCAGACATCCGCCGGTGGCGGGGCGGCATCCGGACCTCCACCACTGGGGCTGGGGCCCGCGTCGAAGAAGCAGCTGCGGGCACCGGTGTGGCACGCCACGTCTCCCGTCTGCTCCACCGTGAGCAGCAGCACGTCGGCATCACAGTCGTAGCGCAGGTCCCGCAGGCTCTGGGTGTGACCGCTGGTGGCCCCCTTGTGCCAGAGCTCCTGGCGGGATCGGCTCCAGTAGTGCACCTCCCCACTGGCCAGGGTCCGCTCCAGCGCCTCGCGGTTCATCCAGGCCACCATCAGCACCGCCCCATCGAGCCAGTCCTGGGCCACGGCCGGAATCAGACCATCCGCGTTGAAGCGCAGCCCGTCAACCAGGCGAGGATCACGCTGAAATGGTGCTTGCAAGGCCCTGCTTCGCCGCTGCCCCGATCCTCCCCCATGTCGTCTTCGGCGGCCTACAGCTGCAGCAAGCGGTTCAGCGGCTACCCCTGCTGCCACCGCCAGTGGCGCCACCCGGGGCACTGCCGCTTCGTGCACGGCTACAGCCGCAGCTTCACGTTCTGGTTCCGGGCCAGGGCCCTCGACGGCTGCGGCTTCGTGGTGGATTTCTCCAGCCTCAGGCCGCTCGAAGCGCGACTTGCCGCCCAGTTCGATCACACCTTTCTGGTCAACGCCGATGACCCGCTGCTGGACCAGTGGCGCCACCTGCACGCGGAGGGGGCCCTGGATCTGCGCGTGATGGACAACGTGGGAATGGAGGCCAGCGCAGCCCTGGTGTGGCAGTGGGCCAACGAGCTCCTGCAGGACCGGGAGGGCGGGCGAGCCTGCTGCTGGAAGGCCGAGGCCCGAGAGAACGACCGGAACGGTGCCTGCTTCGAGGCCACCCCCGACTGGTTCACGACGCCATGACGCTGACCAGGCTCGCCACGGCCTGGGCGCTGTTCCAGGGGCTTCTGCTGGAAGCCCTGCCCTTTCTGTTGATCGGGGTGGTCATTGCCGCGCTCGCCCGCCGCTTCGCCCCCGGTGGGGGCTGGCTGCGGCGGCTGCCCTCCCACCCGGTGTGGGGCCCCCTCAGCGGCGCCGCCCTCGGTTTCGCCCTGCCGGCCTGCGAATGCGGCAACGTGCCGGTGGCACGGCGGCTGCTGGTGGGTGGTGCGCCGGTGGGCACAGGCCTGGGGTTCCTGTTCGCCGCCCCCGTGCTGAATCCGATCGTGCTGGCCAGCACCTGGGCGGCGTTCCCCGACCAGCCCTGGATGCTGCTGGCCCGGCCCCTGGGCGCCGTGGTGCTCGCCCTGGGGCTCTCCCTGGTGCTGCGTCAGCTGCCGGAGACCCAGCTGTTCCGCACCGATCTGCTGGAGGAGCGACGCCTCAACCAGCCGCTCTCCAGCGTCAGCCTGCTGGAGCGCCGCACCGGATTGGTGGGCCTCGAGGCACCCCAGCTGCCCCTGGCTCCGCCGGCACGCCCGAGCTGGGCCACGGTGCTCCACCACGGCAGCCGGGAGTTTCTCGATCTCGCCCTGCTGCTGGTGATGGGCTGCACGATCGCGGCCCTGGTCCAGAGCCTGCTGCCGCGCCAGTGGCTGCTGGCCGTCGGGTCGGCGCCGACGCTCTCGATCCTGGCGCTGATGGTGCTCAGCCTGGTGGTGTCGGTGTGCTCCAGCGTGGATGCCTTCCTGGCCCTGGGCTTTGCCGCCCAGGTGACCCCGGGGGCCCTGCTCGCCTTTCTGCTGCTCGGCCCGGTGATCGACCTCAAGCTGGTGGGTCTGCTCGGTCTGCTGTTCCGGCCGCGGGGGCTGGTGGTCACCGCGGCCGGCGCCAGCCTGCTGGTGCTGCTGATGGGGCAGTGGGTCAACCTGTGGCGTCTGTGATGGCGGGGATGCTCACGCGCCTGCTTCCCCGCCTGGGCCAGGCCCTGCCGCTGGCGCTCTGGGCGGCGGTGCTGCTGCGCAGCAGCGGGGATGGCCGGCTCGATCTGCTGCTGCGGACAGCCTTCCATCCGCTGGTCTGGATCGCCGGGCTGCTGCTGCTGGGGCTGGCGCTGGCCCAGCTGTGCTGTCGGCCCGATCCGGCGGCGCCCCCGCAGCCCAGGCGGGCCCTCGCCACCGCCGCGATCGCCCTGGCCCTGCTGGTGCTGCCCCCCAATCCCTCCTTTGCCGACCTGGCCAGCCAGCGCCCGAGCGACGAGACGGCCGACACGGAGCTCAGCTTCGTGCTGCCGCCGGCCCAGCGCAGCCTCACGGACTGGGTGCGACTGCTGCGCAGCCAGCCCGATCCCCGCCTGTTCGACGGAGACCCTGTGCGGATCAGCGGCTTCGTGCTGCCGATCCCGGGCGAACCTGCCCAGCTGGCCCGGCTGCTGGTGCGGTGCTGCCTCGCCGATGCCACCCCGGTGGGACTGCCGGTGCGCTGGCCGGCGGATCGGCCCGAGCCCCCCGCCGACCAGTGGCTGGCGATCGAGGGCAGCATGGCCGCCGGCGCCGATGGCCTGGTGGTGGTGCCCGAGCGGATCCGACCGATCCCCAGGCCTGCCCGGCCCCTGGAACCATGAGCGGCCCCAACCCGTCATTGCTGGGGAACCGTGCCCTGCTGGCGGCCCTGGCGGCCCCCGCCCTGCTCAGCCTGGTGCAGCAACAGTTGCTGGTGCGACAGCCACCGCGACTGGAGCAGCTCGGCACCGCCCCGGCCAGCTCTGGCCCGGCGGCCCTGCAGGTGCGGTTCAGCCGGCCGATGGACAGCGAGAGCCTGCAGCGCCTGAGCAGCCTGCAGCCAGCCCTGGGCCACCGCTGGCTGGGCAGCGGGCAGAACCTTCAGCTCAGCCTCGACGAAGGCCAGCGCCTCGACCGGCCGCTCACCCTGGAGCTGGGAGGCAAGGATCGGCGCGGTCTTCCCCTGGCCCGCCGCCGCTTCGCCTGGGACCCCAGACCCCGGCTGCTGGCCGTGGTCAGCCAACCCGGTGGCGAGCAGCTTCAGGTGCGCCATCACGATGGCCGCTGGCAGCCGATCAGTCCGGTCTGGCCGTCGGTTCCCGTGGCCGTGCCCCTCGGGAACGGAGCGGGGGTGGCGGCTGCCAGCCAGGGAACCGACGGACTGCTGCGCCTGTGGCGGATCGACCTGGAGCAGGTCAACCTCGCCCCGGCGGCGGCGGGTCTGGAGGAGCTCCGGGTCCGCGAGCCCCGTCCCCTCGGCGCCGCGCCGGTCACCTTCGCCCACATCAGCAGCAACCGCCTCGGAGAGCTGCTTATCCAGAGCGGCAACCCGGTCTCGGGGGAGACCACCACCGAGCTGTTCTCCCGCCAGGGCCAGCGCGCGCCGCTGCCGTGGCAGGCCACCGGACCCATGCAGCTGTTGCCGGGTGGAGGCGCGGTGGTGGTGCCGGACAGCGAAGGACTGCATCTGGAGACCCTGCCCCCGCGCCAACCGCGGCGTCAGACGCTGCCGGGCAGCCGGGACCTGAGCAGTTTCTGCCCCCAGGCCGGACGGGCCCTGCTGCTGCGGCACTGGCCGGACTTCCGCCGCTCCCTGGAACTGGTGGAACCCGGTCGTCCCCCACAGCAGCTCTGGCTCGGCAGCGAAGCCCTCGTGGCCAGCGCCTGCAGCCGGGGGGGGGATCGGGTCTGGGCCCTGCTGCTGCAGGGGCGGGGCCAGCCGGAGCTGACCCTGGTGGCCCTGGATCGGACGGGCCGGCTGCTGAAGCGGCGCCACCTGAAGGGCTGGGAGCTCGAGCCCGGCACAGGCCTGTCCTTCGACCCGAGCGGCGAGCAGCTGCTGGCTGCGCTCCGCCCCCTGGCGGCGATCGGGAATCCGCCCGCCGCAGCCCAGCCGGTGCTGATCGATGCCGCGAGCCTGGCGCTGCGCCCGCTGCCGCGGCCGATCCGTCAGGTTCACTGGCTGCCCTCCGGCTAGAACAGCCCCACCGACCGTCGCCGTGTGGGTCCCAAGCTCAGTACCAGGCAGGCCAAGTTGCTGGAGGCTCTGTGCCAGGCCGGCGAGGAGCTCTCCGGCCAGGACCTCCATGCCCAGCTGCGGGCAGGCGCCATGCCGATGGGGCTGGCCACGGTCTACCGGCACCTGCGGCAGCTCCAGCAGTGGGGCCTGGTGCGCTGCCGCCATCTCCCCAGCGGCGAGGCGCTGTTCGCGCCGGCCGATCGCGACGATCACCACCTCACCTGTGTCGACTGCGGCGCCACCCAGCTGCTCGAGCACTGTCCGGTGCACGAGCTGCACATCCCGACCGGCGAGCCCGATGGCTTCCTGCCGCTGTTCCACACCCTGGAGTTCTTCGGGCTCTGCGAAGCCTGCCAACGGCGCCAGGGGCGCCCACCCCTACGCTCAGGCGGACCGGACCAGCGCCCCAGCCCCAGCGGTTGACGGGCCGGCAGCCCTCCCAACGCTTCCACCACAGCGATGAGCATCGTCGACAAGCTGACCGGGCTGGGTTACAAGGTCTTCACGCGCAGACGCAGCGCCTACGTGCTGCTGGAGGGCCCGCTCAGCTGGAAACGGGCCCGCCGCCAGGCCCGCAACCTGGGTGGCGAGCTGGCCACGGTCAACAACCGCAAGGAAAATCGTTTTCTGGCCAGAAAGTTCTCTCCCCTCGCCGCCGACGACTGCGGGCTGTGGATCGGGCTCAAGCGCAACAACCGCACCGGCAACTTCAGCTGGTCTTCGGGGTCGCGTTCGAAGTACCGCAACTGGGTACAGGGAGGCATTCCGGGTTACCGCAACAGCGAACCGAGTCCGGAACCGGATCAGAAATTCGTGCACATCTACTTCAATCCCAAGGCCTTCGGGCGCTGGAAGAATTCCGACAACACCTATCACGATGTGGTGCTCGGCGGTGGCATCGCCGAATTCCGGATCTGAAGCCCTCCGCTTCCCCGACCGTCACCACAGCCCCTCCTGCCCGCCTCAGCCGTTTCCTGTCCCCAACCAATGGCTTCCTCCACCATCGCTGCTCCCACCGGCCTGCCGGTGACGATCCTCACGGGCTTCCTCGGAGCGGGCAAGACCACCCTGCTCAACCACATCCTCACCAACCAGCAGGGCCTGAAGACCGCGGTGCTGGTCAACGAATTCGGGGAGATCGGCATCGACAACGACCTGGTGGTGGCCACCGGCGAGGACATGGTCGAACTGAGCAACGGCTGCATCTGCTGCTCGATCAACGGTGAACTGCTGGAGGCCGTCTACCGGATCCTGGAGCGCCCCGAGCCCGTGGACTATCTGGTGGTGGAAACCACGGGCCTGGCGGACCCCCTGCCGGTGGCGATGACCTTCCTGGGCAGTGACCTGCGCGATGCCACCCGGCTCGACTCGATCATCACCCTGGTCGATGCCGAAAATTTCGGCGCGGAGATCCTGGAGGGGGAGGTGGCCCGGGCCCAGATCGTCTACAGCGACATGATCCTGCTGAACAAGTGCGATCTGGTGGACGAGCCCAGGCTGGGGGCCCTCGAGCAGGAGCTGCGGGCGATCAAGACCGACGCCCGCATCCTGCGCTCGGTGAAGGGGGAGGTGCCCCTGGCGCTGCTGCTGAGCGTGGGCCTGTTCGAGAGCGACCGGGTGGTGAGCCAGCAGGAGGAGGGCCCCGGGACTGAGGTCCAGGACCACACCGGCTGCGACCACGAGCACGGCCACTGCGAGCACGAGCCCCACAGCCATGACCATGGCCACGCCCACAGCCATGACCATGGCCACGAGCACCACCACGCCACCCATCCGGACCATGCCGCCATCGAAGGGTTCACTTCGCTCTCCTTCCAGAGCGAAGGGCCCTTCGCTCTGCGCAAGTTCCAGAACTTCCTCGACAACCAGCTGCCCGCCGGTGTGTTCCGCGCCAAGGGGATCCTGTGGTTCAACGAAAGTGAGCGGCGCCATGTCTTCCACCTGGCTGGCAAGCGCTTCTCGATCGATGACAGCGATTGGCCCTCCGGTGCCCGCAAGAATCAGATCGTGCTGATCGGCAAGGACCTCAACCATGCGCAGCTGCGCCGCCAACTCCAGGCCTGCGTGGCCAAGGATGCGGGCAAGGGATTCGGCTGAACGGCGAGGGTTGAGCCATGGTAGGATGAAGGCGCCCCAGGGTGCTGAAACCCGCCCCTGCCGGGCCCACGCCAGGAAGCCTCCCCACCCCGGTTCCCGTTTCCGATGAACAGCGTTCCCATCCGTCAACTGACCTGGGCCACAGCGGCCGGCCTGGGGCTCAGCCTGCTCTCGGCTCTGCCGGTGGGCGCCCACGGCTTTGCCGAGGGTGGCCTGGCGGCCGGGGCCAGCCATCCCCTGCTGGGGCTGGACCATCTGCTGCTGCTGATCGGGGTCGGGGCCGCCGGCGCCCTGCTCGGCAGCCAGCTGCTGCTCTTTGCCCTGGGCGGCGCCGTGCTGGGCGCCGTCTACGGCCTTCAGGGCGGCAACCTGCCGGCAGCGGAGGTGCTGGCCGCCCTGAGCGTCTCCGGCCTGGGGCTGCTGATGCTGCAGCCTCTGCGCCGCCGTGCGGACACGAACCGCGCGCTGACGGGAAGCCTGGTGGCCGCTGCTGTGGCCATCCACGCCATGCTCCATGGCCTGGAGGCTTCCGGAAGCCCTGCCTGGTGGCTGGGCGCCTTGGGGGCGTCCTTGGCCGTCGCCGGCGCCAGCTTCGCGATCGTGCGCCGGGCAACCCCACGCCTGGTCCTGGCCGTGTCGGTCCTGCTCACCCTGACGGGTGGGCTGCTCGCCCTCGCTCCCCT